>CAYTXN010000283.1:0-4550 GCA_964441195.1 uncultured Limnohabitans sp. | reverse complement strand
GGTTTTACAGGTACCTGTGTGTGGGCTGATCCGGAAAATCAACTGGTTTATGTTTTCCTTTCTAACCGAGTTTATCCTGCAGCAGAAAACAATAAGCTACTGACCGAGGGGATAAGGACAAAAATCCACGACATTATCTACGAGGCAATGAAAAAGTAAGAGGCATGAGCAGGGAGAAAATGAGTCGTTACTGATTTATTCTTCATGTTTCTTCTTGGCATCACGGAGTGATTTCAGGTAGAGTCCTTCCACACGTTCTCTAGCCCAAGGCGTTTTTCGTAGGAATTTCAAACTGGAATTGACAGAAGGATCGTGTGTGAAGCAGCGAATAGTGATACGTTCCCCGAGTTCTTTCCAACCATAGACTGCCACGAGGTGCTCGACTATATCGACCAATTTTATTCCGTGCAGTGGATTTTTGGGTTGAAGTTCCATTGTTGAAAGTTTTTATGCTGAATACTGTTAACTTTTGCTGCCTACTTTTTTAAAGGTTGGATTAAGTCCCACAAATTACCATACAAATCTTTGAATACGGACACAGTCCCATAGGCTTCTTCAGAAGGTTCCCTAATAAACTCAACGCCTCGAGAAGTATAGGTTTTATAATCTCTCCAGAAATCATCGGTGTAAAGAAAAAGAAATACTCGACCGCCTGCTTGAAGCCCGATTTGACTGATTTGAGTTTCGTCTACTGCTTTTGCCAATAGCAAATGACAGCTTGATCCAGGTGGTGAAACTCTCACCCAGCGTTTGGTTTCGCTCATGGGCGTATCTTCCAAGAGTTCAAAATCTAGCACTTTGGTGTAATAGTGAATGGCCTCATCGTAATCTTTGACTAGAAGCGAGAGTTGACCGAGTTGTTGTTTCATTTTTAAAATTTAAAAATCGAAATTTTTCTTTCATAGCTTAATGATTAGATTTAGTTTATAGTTCTAAACCAATTCTCATGTACAAGTTTACCTCAAAAACATTATTTGCCTGCCTTTTTTCAATGTTGATTTTTTCCTGTCAGGATAAAAAAGAAGAGGCAAAGTCTTTCAGTCTCATTGCATCGGGAGAGAAAATCATACTACCAATCAACGACTCGACTTCCAATATAAGTCCAGGGTTGGAATACTTCGCTGGTGAGAAATCATACATTTTTAACGCCAATTGGAATACCAATTCGCTTCAAATTTTCGATCTCGAAAATCGTGTTTTGGAGAAAGAATTGACTTTCGAGCGAGAAGGAGCGGATGGTTTTGAATGGAATTATTTTCATGTTCACAACCTTGACAGTATTTTTCTATTCCCTCCGTTTGGAAAGCAATTTGTCCTTACAGATACCTCAGCTACAATCAAAAGCCGGATTAGGTTTGAACTACCAACTGGGTATTCGACTATTTTCCCACACAACAGTTACTATGTATCTCCACCTGCCGTCAATGGAAAAGAGCTGTTTGTTAAAGTCAGAGCTGATGGCCGCCTTTCTGAATTTTCTCAAGAGAAATTAGATACCATTGCCCTAGTTGCGGCAATAAATTTGGAGACAGGTGCTGCGAGATTACTTCCACAAGGATTCCCCGGCGATTATTTGAGCTTAGGTCAGAAGCAATTGGAGTATAGTTTTCATTATCAGAAAGGAAAAACAGTGGTTTCGTTCATGGGTGATCATCGACTTTATCAGGCAACTACAGAAGCTTCGACTTGGGAATCAAAAAAAGGAAAAAGTCAATTCTTAGATGAATCAATGCCTACTTTTTCAAAAGACGTGGATGGAAGAGGGTTTAATGAATATGCATTTGCTAAGTCACGCTATGAGTCATTTGTTTATGATTCTTTCCACAAGGTTTATTATCGCTTTGCTTATCCTTCGGTTCAATTTGAAACTGATGAAGAATTAAAAGCACTGAGAAATAGCCCGGGAGCCTTTGTTGTGATGGTTTTTGATGAAAATCTAAATTTCCTCACTGAAACGAAATTCGAGGCGGGCACCTATTATCCCACCAATTTCTTTGTAAGTGAAAAAGGTCTATTCATTTCCCTGAGTCATCCTGATAATCCCGAAATCAAAGAAGATGAGATGGCTTTTGAATTGATCAAGCTTGAAGGAAACTAGTCTAATTCCGGGATTTTAATAAACGCTCATTCAAAGCAAGCTTTAGGCTAAGTGTTCAGCTATTTTTTTTTGTATGGTTTTTTGGACTTTCCCCCAAGTTTGGCCTTTGAGACTGACCGGGTCTTCATCTTCGGCAGCATCTTGGAAATAAACCATCACCTGAGGGATAGAAATCAAAAGATTTTGTGTGCTGTATTTTTCTTTATGATTTTTGATAAAATCACTCACTGAATAGTGTTGGAGCAATTCGGCGATATCCCAGAAATCCTTCTTTTTACCCCGACCTAAAATGGCCTGAATCTTCATCGCCATGATATCCTGATTTGAAAAAAACCGGATCCCGTCAATCGTTTCTACCTCACCAATTAGAGGATGAGGATGCCAAACTATATCGACTTTGATGCCTTTGATATAACAAAAAATACCAAATCGGACAGGTTTATCTTCCACTATGAAATCTTCCCCAAACTCATTTTGGAGACAAGAAATCACTGCGTCATTTTCAAATCCTGAAGTTGAAAAAAGGTCAAGGTCAACAGATAACCGATGTCCATATTTTAAGGAAAGCGCAGTCCCTCCAACTAATGCAAAGTTTTGAAGGCAAGGGATTTCGCAGAGTCTTATCAGTAAGGAAAGAGTTCCGGGTTCGACTGTCTGAGTTTGTAACATCTGAAATCTTCAATAGGTCGGTCAATAACTGCCGCGGCTAGATACATCCTCATTTCTGGCAAAAACTTGGCACTAAGCAGCACCTCGGCCACCAACTTATCTCCATAATACCTTCGACAATTGCGGATGTCTGGAACATCACCACGCTCGAAAACCCGCTCGATGACAAATTTGTATTTTTTATCATAGTTGAGGTTTTCAAAATTCACATCCCAAAAGATGCGCTTATGAAACACAGGTTTTTCTTTTTGCTCCATGACTAAAGACCTTTGATCAAATTTACAGTATTCAAAACAAAAAAGCCCCGAATTTCTTCGGAGCTTTTAGCTTATTTGATTTCCACTGCTATTGTATTATCATCAGGTAATCGGTCAATTAGCTTATTATAGGGATCAATCCCTGCTTTAACAGGTTCGCCTTTCACTTTGAAAGTGATCGTAGATTCTCCAGGTTTGATTTTATATTTCTGAATGAACAGCGGATTGACGCGGGTTCGTCCATTTTCATCTTTGTCTTCAGCAGCAAATACTCCGATATCAATGTAATCTGCTTCGTATTGGGCATTTTCTTCTCTGCCTGTTTCATCGGCATAGAGCTTTTGAGATTTGACTTTCATCGTGATTTCATACTCCCCTTCTGAAATTCGCTTGGCTTGAACTTCCTCAGCTTTGTTGTCATAAAGCGTGATTTTGTTCCAAGTATCATCGAGATAATACTTCAAACTATCTGGGGTGACCGCATCGAGATGACGATACAAATCATAGCTTCCGGGGAATGGTGGAGTTTCTTTCAACCCAAATTCCTGATTGAAAGCAAACAAAGCCGAATCCATAGCATCCTGCCCGATCAGGTCTTGAAGTCCATACAGGATCAAACTTCCCTTGTAATACCATTGGTAAGCTCGGTTGGTGTTGATGAAGGTGTTCTCCTTTTTGCCTTCATTAGATCGTCCGGAAAGGTAGTTGTCCAATTCCTCCTTCAGAAATCGTTTCATGTTATCCTTGCCATATCTTCGTTCGGTCAGTATCAGAGCTGAGTATTCAGCCAAAGCTTCTGAAATCAAATTGGATCCTCGGGTGTAATTCGGGGTGATCTGATGTCCCCACCACTGATGGGCTAGTTCGTGGGCGGTCACATAGTACACATAGTCAAAATCGTCCGGACTTTTGAAATCCGCCACCCAACCAAAACTTTCTGCGAAAGGAACAGTATTGGGGAATGATTGTGCGAAGCCTGCATATCTTGGAAATTCCATCAATCGCATCTGTCGAAACTGGAAATCTCCGTAGGTTTCAGAGAAATAGGTGATCCCATCCTTATAGGCTCCTAGAAATCGATCAAGATTGTATTTATGTTTCCGGTCGTGAAAGATTTCGATGTTTACTTTCTGACCATTAGGTAAGAATGCCTCATCTTTTAACACTTCATAATCTGCTGATATGAATGTGAAAAATGACTGAATCGGTGTATCCTGAATGTAATGGAAATAGCGCCTTTCGTTTTCTTCCCACTCTCTTTCCAAGTAGCCGGGAGCTACTGCAATTTGACTTGGGATCGTGCTGACGACAGTTTCAAATTGGATAAAATCTGCATCATCAGCGAAAAGTAGCGTCTTTTCCCCATACGGATCCCGATGCTCTGGCAGATCTTCAGGTTTTGGTGGAAGCCCATATTTCTTGCGATCTTCATCGCTGTTCATTTCTGATCCTTCCGAATATCCGATTTCCGGTACTCCCCCGCTAAAAAACGTCCCATTGTAAACAATCTCTCGGCCGTAACCGGA
>CAYTXN010000282.1:3120-4552 GCA_964441195.1 uncultured Limnohabitans sp. | reverse complement strand
TTCGGTTCGAAAGCTTTGCATGGTAATTATAGGTTTTCCCTATAGGGATAGTGCTTTTTAATAATAGGTTGAAAGTTGAAAAGTTGGAAGATCGTAAAGTTTATTCCTATCCTTTTCGTTCCACCTCAACTTGGTTTACTTCATCATTCGATATTCAGTATTCGGTGTTCATTATTTCAATATCAAATGTCGAACGGCGAATGATGAATATCGAAGTCTTGTCTGCCTCTGTAAGTGTCTCCACTCACAGAATTTTCAGTAATTTTCAAATGCCACTCCTGTTTTTTTAATATTGAACACCGAACATCGAATATTGAACACCGAACATCGAATATTGAACATCGAAGTTCGGGTACTTGATACTGATAGCCAGATACTATTCAATAAACCCCACCGAAACCGTATCAAAACTGCCTTCATCGATCAGAATAAAGCTTCCGTTTGATTTGTTGTCTTGATAGGAATCGAAATGGATTGGCTTGCTGAGACGGAGGTGAACCCGCCCAATATCATTTAATTTCAGCTGTTCAGCTTCTTCAGTTCCAGTGAAATCGGTGTGAATCCGGCTTTCAATCTGATCAACTTTGGCCAAAACACGGTTGATTCCATGTTGCAGAATATATTTTCCTCCCACCTTAAGCGCTTTGCTATTTACTTGGCAAATGGTGGCAGAAAGAGTTTTCTCACTTTTTGGTACGAAACCACTTTTCACAATCATATCCCCACGGCTGCAATCAACCTCAGTTGCCAAAGTGATGGCAATCGATGAACCCGGTGCGGCTTCCTCCAATTCCTGATCGAAGAAATGAATACCCTTGATCGTGGATTCATTTCCGGAAGGAAGTACAGTTACCGCATCCCCAACTTTCAGGCTTCCACCATAAAGTTTTCCTGAAAATCCTCTGAAATCATGAAAAGCTTCCGTTTTTGGTCGAATCACATATTGTATCGGGAATCTCGCAACAGTACTTTCCTGCAAATCGGAAGGCTCCAGAATTTCCAAATGATCCAGTAGCGTATTGCCAACATACCAAGGCATCTCCTCAGATTTCCTCGCAATGTTTTCCCCTTTCAATGCAGACACTGGAATAAAGGTGATCTGCTCCTCATTGAAGTCACTTTTACCAACTAGGACATCGAAATCAGCTTTGATCTTCAGATAGATATCTTCATCGTATCCCACCAGATCCATCTTGTTGATCGCAACCACCACATGAGAAATGCGGAGCAGGTTAGCAATGAAGAAGTGACGATAGGTCTGTTCAATTACGCCCTTTCGAGCGTCAATCAGGATGATCGCAACATTGGAAGTGGAAGCCCCAGTCACCATGTTTCGAGTGTATTCTAAGTGGCCGGGTGTATCTGCTACTATGAAATTGGTCTTTTCAGTATTGAAATAAATATGAGCTACGTCAATTGTGATTCCCTGCTC
>CAYTXN010000282.1:0-3020 GCA_964441195.1 uncultured Limnohabitans sp. | reverse complement strand
TGGTCTTTTCAGTATTGAAATAAATATGAGCTACGTCAATTGTGATTCCCTGCTCTCGCTCAGCCACCAAACCGTCAGTTGCCAATGAAAAGTCCAGGTAATCATAGCCCCGCTGTTTGCTGCTTCGCTCGATTGCTTCAATCTTATCCGTAGTCAATGACTTGGTATCGTAAAGCAAACGCCCGATGAGCGTGCTTTTGCCATCATCAACGGAGCCTGCGGTGGCGATTTTTATGAGTTTTCTGCCTTGTATGTCCATGTTTTAAAGTCTTTTTTGGATTTGAAATAGGTTGGAGATACGGTTGAAATACATTTGAAATAAGCCTCCATCGTTCAGCGAACAACCGTTCCAGATTTTCAGGGTCTATTTCGTCCCGCTTGCGGGACCCATTTCAATTTTATTTCAATTGTATTTCTAACTAAGATTGCTTCGGTCGTTCCTCCCTTGCAATAACGTCTAGAAGTATCCCACTTTTTTCCTCGTCTCCATCGCTGCTTCGGATCTCTTGTCATCGATTCTAGCTCCTCGCTCTGAAATGGTAGAGTCCCGGATTTCCGCCACCACATCATCCAAAGTCACTGCTTCGGAAAGAACAGCTGCAGTACAGGTCATGTCTCCAACGGTCCTGAAGCGAACCATTTTCTCTTCGACCAACTCGGTTTGTTCTCTGTAAACATGCTCATTAGCAGTCCAAATCATTCCATCTCGGAAGAAAACCTCACGCTTGTGAGCGAAATAGATACTCGGTATTTCTATTTGTTCAGTTTTGATATATTCCCATACATCCAATTCTGTCCAGTTGGAAATCGGGAACACACGGACGTTTTGACCGACGTGGATTTTGCCGTTAAGCATGTCAAAAAGTTCAGGGCGTTGATTCTTTTCGTCCCACTGACCAAAGTCATCCCTTACGGAAAAAACGCGCTCTTTAGCTCTTGCTTTTTCTTCGTCTCTTCTGGCACCGCCAATACAAGCGTCAAACTTGAACTCTTCGATGGCATCCAATAAGGTGGTTGTTTGAAGTGTGTTTCGACTTGCATAGCGGCCACGTTCCTCACGAACTTTCCCTTGATCGATAGAGTCCTGAACGTTTCTGACGATCAGTTCCAAACCTAATTCAGCAACCAGTTTGTCCCGAAATTCAATCGTCTCAGGGAAATTATGTCCGGTATCCACGTGAAGAAGTGGAAAAGGGATTTTAGCAGGATAGAAAGCCTTTTGAGCCAATCTCACCAAGGTAATGGAATCTTTTCCTCCTGAAAAAAGCAAAACCGGACGCTCAAATTGCGCCGCCACTTCCCTCAGGATATGGATCGATTCTGCTTCTTTGGGATTTGGTATAAATAGGTTTGACATATGGAATTACGATTTTTGAATTACGATTTACGAACTGCTCTTCATTATTCGAGATTCAGAGTTCAGCATTCGTTATTAAATTCTTTAATTATTGTAACAGGTTCTCAAAGTAATTTTCCAATCCGCCCCGGCGGACGAGTTCTTCAAATTTTTCAATATTGAATTTCGAATGATGAATTTCGAATATCGAAGGCTTCTGCCTACTGAGACTGCCAACTGCTATCTGGAATGCAACCCACACTCCTTTTTCGACTCTTCCCACCACCAGCGGCCGGCTCTTGCATCTTCACCGGGAAGAATCGCTCGGGTACAAGGCGCACATCCGATACTAACAAAACCCTGATCATGAAGTGGATTATAAGGAATTCTATGTTCGTTAATGTAAGAAATCAACTGATCAAATGTCCAGTCCATCAAAGGATTGTATTTGATAATTTGATTGGACTCATCCCACTCGATGCGCTTCATTTCGCTGCGATTGGCACTTTGTTCTGAACGCAGTCCTGTGATCCAGATGTCATTATCGGCTAAAGCTCTTTTAAGCGGTTCCACTTTCCGCACAAAACAGCAGGATTTTCGATTTTCAACTGATTCGTAGAAGCCGTTGATTCCTATTTCACTGACCAAACTTTCAACTGAAGTAGTTTCTGGATAATAGACTTTAATTCTTCTTTTGTATTTTGATTCTGTCCGGCTTAATAGATCCAAAGTCTCAGGAAATAGACGGCCTGTATCCAAGGAAAAGATCTGAATAGGTAAATCCTGCGAAGCAATCAAAGCTGTGATCACCTGATCTTCCTGTCCTAATGAAGTGGAAAAAACCACTTTCCCCGGAAAAAGATCCGAAATCAAACCAAGCCCCTCAGCTGCTGAAAGGCTCTGAAATCTTGCATCAAGATCTGATATATTCTGCTTCTTGCTCATCGACTTTTACTTTAGATGCATTCTCCCAAACTCGCTCATGGAGGTAATACAATAGTATTTTAGAAACCACTTCCACCGAACCGATAGATAATGCCATCACCAATTGTCCGGTGATGATGTAGGAAATAATTATCGTGTCAATGGTGCCCACAATTCTCCAGGAAACGGATTTCATTAAGCTTTTGGCATTGCTATCCTTGCCGGGCTTGGATGCAAACAATTTTTTGAGCGGCTGGTCCAGAATCATAGTTGCTTCATACGGAGTATAAAAGCAAAAGTATGTAAACCCTATTTAAATTATAGGGTTTATTCCAAAAAAATTTTACTCCCCGTCTAAAATATCTTGTAATGACTTGTTTTCCAGTATTTTAAGAGTCTCGTCCCGGACTTGAATCATGACCTTATTGATGCCGCAATGTGCTTCATCCTTACACTCAGCACAAGGCTCATAATAATTGAGGCTGACGCAGGGTAGCAAGGCAATCGGTCCGTCCAGAAGTCTGATTACTCTGGAAAGAGGAATATCTTTTGGTTCTTTGATCAGGTAGTAGCCACCACCTTTGCCTTTTTTGCTGCCAAGGTAGCCAGCTTTGCGAAGCTCAAGCAGGATGTTTTCAAGAAACTTATGTGAAATCCCATGTTCCTCGGCGATGTCCTGAATCAAAACAGTCTTATTTTCCCGGTGCTTACCGAGGTAAGTCAGGGCATGAAGGGCATACTTGGTCTTTTTGGAAAGCAT
>CAYTXN010000281.1:0-4598 GCA_964441195.1 uncultured Limnohabitans sp. | reverse complement strand
TATATGCAAACCATGACTTTTGAGAAAAACATGATGCCATTTGATCAGATTGACATCAATGCACCTAAGGATTCAGACAGCTACATTATGGCACTTTTGCTGAAGCATAATCCGGATTCATGGATTCCTTATGGATATGAGCACGTCGTGCGCACTGCAAGCCCATTCTTCAAAAACACTTATTATAGTGACGGAAGACTGGATTATGTCAAAACCAACCGAGAATGGACAAAGCGTTTTTACAAATTCAATCTGAAAAAATATATGTGGTTTGCCTCACTGGTTCCAAAGTTATTTACTGACAAAGAATTCAGACATCAATTAGCGATCCTTAGGGTCCGCCCAAACCGAGTATGTTTTGAGCGGGAGATCATGGGACACGCTAGATTGGTATTCGAGCGATTATAAAAGTTAGCGCGTTTGCGAAAAACAAAAAACACCCCGGCCGAATTGATTTGGTCGGGGTGTTTTTGTTTTTAAATCTTTCGATTCTCAGTCTGGTGAAAGCTTCAATTCAAGAATTAGGCCTTGTAGTTTTTCAAAAAATCAATCAACCGATCAAATTCATCATCCGTTATTGCCGGGAAATTAGCAATCCGAAAACTTGTTGGCTTCAAAGGACCATAACCACTTCCCAATTGCATCCCTTCCTTTTCAGCAGCTTTTTTTACCGCCGAAATCAACTCCTCAGACCCTGCAACGGCCATTACAGTGGTGCTTCTGGTTTGGTCATTATCCACCAGCATTCTGAATTTCTCAGACTGTGCAATCGCATTTTCCAGCTTTCGCATCCGAGCTCTAAGGCTGGAATCGATATGCTGGATTTCCTTCAAGTCCTTCAAAACTCGATTGAGCAGGTAGATTCCCAACACATTTGGAGTATAGTGTGTCTGAAATCCTGCAGCATTTTCCAGCATGAAGCTGAGACTGTTGTATCTGCCTTTCTCGCCTTTTCGCTGAGTTTTTTCGATCGCTTTTGGAGAGACAATCAGCACGCCAAGACCTGCAGGGAGACCGAAGCACTTTTGTACCGAAGCATACCAAATATCCGCTAGCGCAAAGTTCAACTCAATTCCACCCATACTTGAAGTGGTATCTACAGCAATCATTTTCTCCGGATATTTTTCCCCGATCGCCTCAATGACTTCCATCGGAACTTGAGTTGCATTGGCAGTTTCATTTTGAGTGATCGCAATCAGATCAAATTCCTCATTGATTTCCAAACTTGCTACATCCACCGCTTGATTTGCCTCAAGCTTCAATGCAGTAGTCCCCGGAATAATATGTTTGGCGTAGTCCAGCCATTTTTTTCCAAAAGATCCTGAATAGATATGAAAACTCGCCTGCTCGACGATAGACTGCGAAATTATCTCCCAACTTTCAGTAGCTGAGGAGGTGAAAAGCAACTTGTAATCATCCGGCATGTGGAGTTTTTCACGCATGAGCTGCTCAGTCTCCTGATAGAGCTGCATAAAAGCGCCACTTCGGTGATTCGCGCTGAGGATTCCCTGATTGTAGGCGTCCTGCAAGTAGTTTGGAAGCGCGTCATAAACTTTTGACGGTCCCGGAGCAAATGTGATCATAGGTTTGGAGAATTGAGAAAATAAAGGACACCAAGTTCGTAGCCTTTCAAGCCAAGACCTGAAATCATTCCCACGCAGGATTTTGAAATGATGCTTTTGTGACGAAACTCCTCCCGCTTGTAAATGTTAGAAATGTGAACTTCAAGCGCAGGTGTAGTGACTCCCGAAATCGCATCCGAAATCGCCACTGAGGTATGGGTATAGCCTCCGGCATTGAGTAGAATAGCGTCAAAAGTGAATCCAACTTCGTGAATTTTGTTAATCAGCTCTCCCTCCACATTACTTTGGAAGTAATGAAGTTCGACTTGGGGAAAGCGCTTTTGAAGATTTTCGAAGTAGTCTTCGAAAGTCTCGCTTCCGTAGATTTCAGGCTCCCGCTTTCCGAGTAGATTTAGATTGGGGCCGTTGATGATTTGAATTTTCAAAGGTGCTTAGGTTTAAGGGCTTTGGCTCAAAGTTAAATAGTCCTCATGAGCATACAATACGAAGTGAATGAACTTTAAAACTTCGCTTCTCTAATTCTGAAAAGATATGCAATTGTAAATTCCAGATTGGTGGAGTTCATGTCAAAAATCCGATCCTGAGACTCCGGGTTGGTGAAATCATAAGCAAATCGGACTTCTCCGGATATCGTGCTTTTGCCAAAAAGCTTCGATATACCAGCACCTGCAGTCATTCCATACATAAACTTGTTTGGCCTATCACCTGCTCCTCCATAGGTTGGGAGCTCTCGTGGATTTGCTCCAGTAAATTGACGGCTGATATCTTTGGCCTGAAGCAAATACCCTAAGTGTGGGCCAAATTTGATCTGAAATCGTCCTGATCTTCCCGCAAAAAAACTTGCCAATAAGGGCATTTTGAGATAGGTCAACTCAGTTTGATTTAACTCTAGCTCTTCATTAAACTGCCTGAAACCAAGGGTAAGCTGCTGGATATTGAGCTCGATTCCTGCATTTTTTGAATTAAAATACTCTGCAACAAAGGAAAACGTCGGAGCGCCAACACCATCCACAGACCTCCCACGATTTGATGATGTAGGTTGGTAACTGTAAGTAGAAGTGGAATATCCTCCTCTAATCCCGACACTTAGCTGAGCAAATGCTCCAAGTGGCAGTGATAAAAGAAAAAAGAAAACCAGAAACTTTTGCATGCCCAAATTTAACGCAATCCAGATCAATCGACCTATTTCTGATTGAGGATAAACGTCCCGACGATGACTTCCCCATCAATTCCAAGACCTCGGACCTCGACGACTACTGGACCTTCGGAATCATTCGTGTAGAAGGAAAAAGTAACTGTTCCCTTTTCATCCGCAATCATAAATGGATTCCAATAAAGCGTCTGTCGATCATCTTTTTCAACTGGTTCGGTAATTTGCTCATAGTCCACTGGCACAAAATTGCCTGTGGGCTGATAGCCTTCGACGACAAATTCTTTGATCCCTGGTTGACCTGACAATCCATCCATGCCTGTATCAAGGTTGTCCTTGAGATAAACTGCAATGATTCCATTTCTTCCCTGATCTCCAAGCATTGGTGCCATGCGAGTCACCACTTCTACCCGATCAATATCGAATGGATTGATGCTCCTAAGGTTATCTGCAGCTGTGGATGCGCCTGTAGCGCCCATGATCGCTCCATTCACCATGACTAGTGGCTCCATACTCCCTTGACCCGAGACTGCTCCTCCACGAATTCGAATGGACTGCTGACCTGTCGCTCCGACCGTATTTACTCTCATACTTGGCACATTTCCCGCCAAACTGTTAACCAAATCGGTATTACTTCCAGTTTTGGTCAAGTCTTCGCCTGTCACGACAAAATCAGGATTACCATAAATGGCCGGTTTTGAATTGGAATTCGTTTGCTTTGCTGCAGGCTGTTCTTCCTCCACTTCAGGGATTCTGACAGGTTTGGCAAGCGTTGTAAACTTTGGAAAATAAGCATCCAAAGGAAGGGCTATTGGGGCTTTTAATGGTGTCGAAAGATCAATATTTAGCGGCTTCCCTTTTTTATCAGCTGCAGAAAAAGCCAACTTCATCGGACCATAAAATTCCATTTCTTCCATTGAGAAACTTCCGTCACTTCCTGATTCCAGATCGATCATTCCCTGAAAATCATTTACAAAAGCAGTAACCGAGGCAGAAGTCCCTTTGCCTTTTTCATCTGTGACAGATCCTGAAAGGTTTAGGCTTTTCTCAATCGGATAGGAAAAACGATCCAATCCCAAGGTTTCGGAAACGCCTTGTAAGTCCAGTACACTTTCCATTTCCACGGTTCTCTTCACCGGAACAACTTGCCTCGCGTCCCACACTCCCACAGAAAGTGTCGCAGGAATAGCCTGACCTTTTTCATTACTTACGTTCAAGGTGACCGTCACTTTTTCCCTAGGACCAAATTGTTTTTTGTCGGAATTCATCGCGGCTCCTTGATTCTTCCAAGTAGTTACCGTTTCCTCAGGAGCGATACGCTTGTATGGATCAAGAATGCTGATCGGTTGGAGAAAATACTGATTGGGTCCATAGTTCCGCATCCAATTGGTGTACGCTCGGATGAAATATTTTTCTTCAGAAAGCGAATCCGGTAAATAAAAGTTGCCGACGACGATTCCATCTCTGATCTGGAATTTTTTCTCTATCACCATGTCCCGCTCTCCACTGATCAACTCTAAATGAAGTACTTTGCTGAGTTCATCACGCAGGTAAGGATTTCCGTAGGCAAAATACCCTTTGAAAAAGACCTGATCTCCAGCGTAATAATAAGGCTTATCGGTATGGAGATAGACTTTCTCCTGATAGTTTTTCGCTGTTTTGGCAAGATCCTGAAGTTGGATTGCCTTTTCAGAATTATAATCCAAAGGAAGCAAATTGGAGATTCGCTTACGATCCATATCGCCGGAGAACACCAAATCTTGAGGATTCAGGACCATTCCATTTTCACGGACTTTTACTTTCCCTCCATTCACTTCCAACCATGAAATCGGATAGGGCGCATCCTTATAGGTATTTGCTTGCGC
>CAYTXN010000280.1:0-4635 GCA_964441195.1 uncultured Limnohabitans sp. | reverse complement strand
CCTCCAAATTTGTAATCCAATCCCGTATGAAAGTGATTGGGTCGTAGTTCCGAAAAGTTACCGGACAGGTAGTTTCTTCCTCCGGGTTTGACTGGAGATCGAAAAATTCCTTTTTCAATTTGCTGCGCTGAAAGTCCAGAAATCGTCAAAAAGGCAAGAAATAGGGTAAAAGAGCGTATTTTATTTAACTTCAAAATCAAGCATTTTTTCTGTTCCAATAAATCCAGTCAGGTGATCCCCAACTTTGACGGGCCCAACTCCGGAGGGTGTACCGGTGTAGATGAGGTCACCTTTCTTTAGGGTGAAAAACTGAGAAACGTAGGAGATTATTGTAGCAAAATCGAATAGCATCAGGCTAGTATTTCCTTTTTGTTTTAGTTCTCCGTTGATTTCCAAGTGAAAGTCGATATCCTTCAGATCTGCAAAATCACTAACTGTTTTAAAGTCACCAATTGGTGCCGAACCGTTAAATGCTTTTGCGATTTCCCAAGGAAGACCTTTGGCCTTGCATTGGTCTTGCAAATCTCTTGCTGTAAAATCAATGCCCAGTCCAATCTCCTCAAAATACCGATGAGCAAACTGGGGCTGAATGTATTTGCCTTCTTTGGAAATCTTCAGGACGAGCTCTACTTCATGATGGATATTTTCAGAAAAATCAGGATAGAAAAATGGAGCGCCTCCTTTTAATAATGCGGTGTCAGGCTTGAGAAAAACGACTGGTTTACCGGGTTTTTCGTTTTTGAGTTCTTCGATATGTGCCGCATAATTGCGACCAATGCAAATGATTTTCATGTGTTTATAATTGTTTTTTAGCGGTCACATGGAATGCCCTTATAATCATTTCCCTATGTGAGAAGCCTTTCTCATTGGCATTTCATATGATTAAAATTTTTTTTCAGCGGCCATATGGAATCTTCGCATGACATATAATCATTCCTCTGTTTGACACCGTAAGGGTCATGCTCGATTTCATAGATGTATTCTGGAATTAATGAAGGGGAACTTCAACCAAAGAAAGGCTTCACTCTGGTTCGTGAAATTAAGTTTTATTGCTTCATCAATGAAATTTTGGAAGATAATCAGAGGTGAAAATTGGATTTTATATGACTAGCAGAATCTTTTACAAGAAACATAAAGTGGATTTTACCTTTTCCAACCGTCAAACCATGGATTTCACCAAACCACCTTCAACTCTAATAGCCGCACCGTTTGTGGCAGATGCCAAAGGACTTGAATAATAGACTACGGTATCAGCTACTTCTTCCACAGTCGCAAATCGCTGAATTAGCGAAGTAGGGCGCATGTTTTGGAAAAATTCCTGCTCCACTTGATCTGCGGTTTTTCCGCCTGAAGTAGCCAACTCTTCAATGAATTGACCAACTCCCTTAGATTTTGTAGGACCTGGAAGAATCGCATTTACCGTCACTGCAGTTCCTTTGGTCAGTTCGGCTAATCCGCGGCTCACAGCTAGTTGAGCCGTTTTGGTCATTCCGTAGTGGATCATTTCTTCAGGTATAAATACACCCGATTCACTGGATATGAAGATAATTCTACCCCAATTCTTTTTCATCATTTTTGGGAAATAGAATCTTGAAAGACGAATTCCACTCATGACATTGATTTCAAAAAACCTGAACCAATCTTCGTCTGGAATTTCAGTGAAAGCTTTGGGTTCAAAGATTCCTGCATTGTTGATTAAAATATCTACTTCAGGGATTTCTTTAAGTAATCTGTTGACATCTTCAACTTTTGAAAAATCTGCAGCAACACCACTAACTTGAGAGTTTGGATGGCTTGATTTCAGTGTTTCGATAGCGTTGTTGACGCTTGCCTGAGTTCGACCATTGATGATTACACTGGCCCCTTCAGCTAAAAATCTTGATGCAATGGCATAGCCTATTCCAGCCGTAGAGCCAGAAATGAATGCTTTTTTACCTGATAATTTTAAATCCATGATAAGGTTTTGAGCTATTTTAAGTTAAAGTTATAAAGATTGTTACCCCCTGGGCAAAATGAAAGCACGGTAAGAATTCATCGATTAAAGGGAAATATCACGTTATGATTATTAAAGTCATTCCTTCGCTTATTTGGTAGAAGGAAGTATTTGATTTGCAAAAGCACTTAAAACTTGATTTTTTTAACCTCTTTGAGAAGCTTTTCAATCCACCTTTGATACACTAGACCAGAGGGATGTAGTTGATCTTCCACAACCATTTCAGGTCTTGCACCGATGGTTCGGTAGTCTTCGGTAATATCTATGAAAGTGATTCCGTATAATTCGCAGATGGCTTTTTTAGCTGAATTATAAGCATCAATTTCCTTTGCCACTTTCGCTTGATCGGATTTTCGATTGACTGCAAAAGGTGTCACTCCCCAGTCAGGGATCGAAAGAACCACGACATGATCTGTAATTCCTCTGGCAAAAATAATTGCACGGTTCAGCATCAATTCAAATTCCTTTTCAAAGTCTTCTACAGGCCTGCCACGGTATTGATTATTGACTCCAATCAGTAAGGTGACGAGATCATATCCTTCACTTTTTGTAGTTACTGAATTAATTCCTGCATCCAATTCATCCACAGTCCAACCTGTTTTTGCTATGATCTGTGGATCTGAAAAATTTAACTTTCCTGCTTTGGTTAGTTCATTTACTAATTGCATTGGGTATCGATCTTTTTCAGGAACTCCCTCTGCGATGGTGTAACTGTCGCCGAGTGCGAGGTAGGTTAATTGTGGTGTTCTAGACATGGAATCTGAAATTTCAGTGGACTTGCAGCTAATTAAACTGAACCCAAAAATGAAGTAAATTATTAACCGCATAATGAAATGGAAATTGTGTAATAGAAATGTTCTGATTTTGCAGACACTATCTGCGAAATTGGTGGAAATATTTGGAGGAGTCTAAAATCTAATTAAGAAAAGACTTGCTCCAAAATCGTAAAAGTTCCAGCATCGGCATCCATTTTCACTTTAGCCCCTACAGGAATTATAAACTGTCTAGGAATATGCCCTATCATTGCGCCGGTGTACGCAGGAATTTCCAGAGGTAAAATATAATGGTCCATGATCTGATCCACTGTAAATGAACCATAGCCACCACCCGGGGTGCAACCCGAACATTGACCGAAAATAAAGCCTTTGATCTTTGCCAAAGTTCCATTCAATTGAAGGGTACTCATCATCCGGTCGATTCGATAGGGGTCTTCTCCAATGTCTTCAATAAATAAAATAGTATCCTTAAAATCAGGATAATAGGGTGTGCCTGATAAAGCTGAAAGTACGGTCAAATTTCCGCCTAAAATGGTTCCTTCTTCAGTTCCCCCTCTCAGCGTTTGAATGCGGTTTGCTTTGGTGACTAGGTCGTCTCCTTTGGTCATTTCATTTTGATAGGTAACCAATTCCTTCTCGAAAAACACCTTTTCGAATTGCTTCACATTAAAGCTGTTCCAACTGCCGGTTCCATTTTGACCATGAAAAGTGATCAAACCGGTTTGGCTGTAAATCGCACAGTGCACTGCCGTGATATCCGAATAGCCCAAGAGTGGTTTTGGGTTGGCTTTGATCTTTTTGTAATCAATCATCGGGAGAATTCTCGCCGCACCCGAACCTCCTCTGATGCAAATGACCGCCTTCACCTCGTCATCAGCAAACATGTCATTCAGGTCTTTTGCCCGCTCTTCATCTGTTCCCGCCAAGTGGCCAAAACGGTTTTGAAGGTTTTCCCCAAGTTTCACATTAAAACCCAAAGCCTCCATCGCCTCCTTGGCGTATGTGAATTCCATTCGATCGGCTGTGGCTGCTGATGGACTGATGATCCCGACCGTGTCACCTTTGTGGATTGATTGCGGCAAGAGCGTCCGGGGATCCATAGTTTGCTTGGAATCAAAACCTAGAAATGGTGTCGATACTGCTGCGAGTCCAATTGATTTGATAAAAGTCCGTTTGTCCATCTTGGAAATATTTAGGGTGAAATTACTTTCTTTTTCCGAAGGACATCAAAGAAAAACCCTGCCAAATGACAGGGTTTTTTTTAATTTTTTGCTTCCAACAAGAGTGTTTCCAACTGCTCCATCATTGGTTTGAGTGTTTTGTCGTACTTTTTGATTCGCTTCCTGATACTGATGTGCATCACCGCAAAAATCATGATTGTAAGTCCTGCATGAATGGAGATTCTGATTATGTCAGATAAGGGAGCAAGCAAAACGAAATAGGAAATATTTAGAGCAACCACCAAGAGGAACGCATAGAAATACATGTGTTTTCCTGCGATTTTATAGCGCTGACGCAGTTTTTCAAGCTGAGTGCTAATGTATTCCTTGTTGGAAAAACTGTCAGAATTATCGCTCGGTTTGACTACCGAACTGAAACTCATCCAGCCGACCCAAATCATAGCTGCGGCAATAACAAGAAGGCTCAATAAAATACCTTTACTCTCTTGCCAGGGCATAAATATGAATAAAAAGACCAGTGTAGCAGGTGTAATTATAGCAATGGATATTTTCTCCCTTCGCTGCTTTTGTTCTGTTTTTTTTAAACCTTCCATCAGGCTGCTGAGGTCAAAATCACTTGCTTTTTGGCTCTGCCAAAGTTGTTGTATATCGTTGAAGTTAGTTTCCATGAGGTTGAGGATTGAGT
>CAYTXN010000279.1:0-4644 GCA_964441195.1 uncultured Limnohabitans sp. | reverse complement strand
GTTTTCACTTCTATACCTGCCAACGCTATCAATCCTATGATCGCTACAAATGAGAGTGAGTTTCCAGTAATCCAAAGTGCAATCAGAGCTCCGACCATTCCAAGAGGAATAACTGAAAGGACGATAATTGTGCTTTTAAACGTTTTGAACAACAAAATTAGCACTGCAATGAATAAGAAAACTGTAACAATAATCACGGTGTTAAATCCTGCAAATGATTCTTGTCTCGTTTCATATTCTCCGCCCATTTTGAAGGAATATCCTTCCGGCAATTCGAATTGGCCCATTTTGGAGATGACTTCATTGATTACATCATCTGCTAAGAAGTTTTGATCTACAAATGCTGTAACTGAGACAGATCTAGCCTTATTAAAGTGATCAATCGTGAGGGTACTACTTTCTAATTCCAAGTTGGAGATTTGAGAAAGTGGAACCCCTGCGCCCAGTTGATTGGTGATATAAAGCCCATCAAGGTTTGCAAGAGTTGCCTTTGCAGCTCTGGGAGAGGAGAGCAATATGTTTCGCTCTTGACCATTTGGATCTGTAAACGACCCCAAATTCAATCCTGCCAAAGCAAGTCTTACGGTCCGATCTATGTCTGCGATATTCACTCCAAGCTGTCTCGCTTTGTCTTTTTGAATGGCAACACGGACATCGGTTTTGAGGTTTGCCACCGGATTATTTATATAAATAGTCCCGGGTGTGGCCTTGATCAGAATCTCTACTTGAGCTGCCAAGGCTCTGAGTGAATCCAGATTTTCACCCGATAGCCGTACTTCTACAGGGGCGGTGACAGGTGGGCCTTGCTCAAAATTCTTAACCTCAACTTTTGCCCCAACAAATGCTAAGAATTTTTGCTTTAACTCCTCAATGACCTCTATTTTACGAGGAGGAGTTGTTTCTGGATCCAATTGAACAAAAATCTGTGCATAGTCAGTCCGTTCATTTTCGGGAATTTCGTTGTAGTAAATTCGAGGGTTTCCCTTTCCTACGTTTGTTGCGTAATTTTTTAATTCAGAAATCTGATTTAATTCTGCTTCAACTTTTCTCGTTATTTCGTCCGTAGTGGTAAGATTGGTTTGAAGGGGAGTGGTGATGTTAACCAGGAAAGTTGGTTTTTCAGAAGGAGGAAAAAGGCTGAATCCAATCAAGGGAAATAGACCCAAAGACACAATAAAAATCACCGCAGCGAAAATCAAAGTCTGAACTGGTTTGCGGAGTGCACGCTCCAAAAGCGGTGCATATGTGGCATGAATGCCTCTTTGAAACAAATCAAAGACCTTATTGGAATGGTCTGCCCCTTTGTCTTTGAGCATCCATGTAGAAAGAAAGGGGATGATCGTCAAGGAAACCAGCATTGATGCCAAGACGCTCATAATTACTGCCATTGGTAAGCTTCGCACAAAATCTCCTGATCCCTCTGGAAGAAATACTAAAGGTAAAAAGGCAATTATTAAAGTCACGGTACATCCGACAACAGAAAGTGAAATCTGCTTCGTAGCCTTAAGCGCAGCTTCTTTTTTTGAATATCCCTCTCGAATCCATCGCTCAATATTCTCAACCACCACAATGCTGTCATCTACCAAAAGCCCTAATGCAACGACCAAACCAACGATGCTGAGCTGATTTAACCCATACCCTAGGGCATTCAAAAGAACCAAACCGATCGCAAGGGAAAGTGGAATGGAGATCATCACAATAATTGAAGCACGATTACCCAATGGGAGCAAGGTGATAAATACAAGTCCAATAGCAATTAGAAAATCAAAGCCCAAGCCACTTAGCCGACGATTTACATAGTCAGCCTGATCAAAAGCGGTGATCAAATCGATATTTTCCGGTAGGTCACTTTTTACATTATCTATAGCCAAAAGGTACTTTTCCTGGACAGAAGAAATGTTATTTCCCTCTTTTAGCGCGGCGGTTACAAAAATTGATCGATAGCCATTCAGACGAGTGATGTGTTTAGTTTCTTCGAAGTCATTTCTAACTTCAGCCACATCTTTTAACTGGATGTTTTTTCCTTGGACAGAAAAAACTACGGTTTCACTGATTTCTTCTGCCGAAGTATAGTTTCCGCTGGTTTTCACATTAAAGCTTTTGCTTCCGGCATCCACTTGGCCTCCGGGGATATTGCTCAGTTCGCTTTGAATATTACCAATGATTGCATTCAGCGGGATATTCATTTCGGCGATTTTGTCCAATTTGAGATCTACTCGGACGATCTGGTCAGGTAGACCAAATAGCTCCACTTTCTTCAATTCGGTGATTTTTTCTAATTCATCCTGAAGCCGTTCACCGTACTTTTTCAGGTTTTCCCGTGATGAATTTTCGCTGATTAAAGCGATCTGAAGGACATTGACATCGGAGGGACGGACTTTATTGATTTTGATGGAAAAGATATCTTTGGGTAGATCGGGACGAAGTGTATTTACCTCCCTGACCAGTTCCTGATATTTTTCATTGACGTCTTCGTTGTAGTTGTATTCTACAAAAAGCACCGCTACGCCATCTTTAATCTCGGTTTTGATTCGCTTGATATCTTCCAAACCGTAGATTACTTCCTCCAATGGATCGATTACCAATTCCTCCATATCCTCAGGACTTGCTCCCGGATAGATGACAATGACAGGAAACTGAGGTGATTCGATGACTGGATCCTCACTTCTTGGCATATTGAAAAAAGTGGTGAGTCCGACGGCGATTGTCATCATGAAGATGACCAAGGTGAATTGGTAATTTTTTACCGCAAAGTCAGAGATTCGCATTAGTTCGCAATTTGAATTTTGGAACCATCTGTCAGATATGCGCTCCCTGAAGCAATCAGTTTGCTGTAATTTTCCAGTCCTCCAAGGACTTGAACCGAGTTTTCTGAGATTTTACCGAGAACAACTTTGACCTTTTTTGCATGTTGATCGTCGTCAGTGACAAAGACGTAACCACCAGAGCCCTCTGCATCGAGAAGCGCTTCATAAGGGATTTGCCATCCTTCCTTTTGAAGAGTTGGCTGTACCACCGCTTTGCCAAACATACCTGATGCTAGTTTCAAATTCGTGGTGTTTTCTGGAGCCACCTCAACCCAATAGGAACCGGTCATTGGATCAGCGGACTGACTTTTTCGAATCACTTTTCCAGGAATACTGTCTAAGTTTGAGTCAAGTATAACTGCCTGATCTCCAATAGCGATTGTACTCCAGTTTTGATCATTTACTGTAGCTTGAAGTACCCAAGTTCCTTGGTTTGCACCATTGATTTGTAAGACAGCAGCACCAGAACTAACCTGCTGACCAGCATTGACAAACTTTCGGAGTACAAAGCCATTTTGCGTTGCTCGAATCTGAGAATAGGAAAGGTTAAACTCCGCCGTATTCAATTGCTGTTGAGCGATGTCGAGTGCGGTTTTACTGTTTTGTAATTGCTCCAAAGTGGCCACGCTGTCTCGATAGAGCCTTCCTGCACGCTCATGGTCTCGAAGCGCCTTTTCATAGGCTAGTTTGGACTGATTCAAACCTGCCTGAATCTCGGTCAAATCCAGAGTTGCCAGGACTTGTCCTTTTTTGACAGCGTCACCTTCCTGAACCAGTATCTTCGAAACGATACCTCCGACTTTGAAGGAAAGAATGGTTTCATCTTTCGTGGAAAAAGTACCACTTGCTGTGATAGGCGTGGAAAAACTTGCCTGCTTCAATTCAACCACTTTCACAGGAATTGTTTCACCTTTGGTGATAGGTTTTGTTTCAGTTTTAGCTTTGCCGCAGGCAAAAAGAAGGACTGACGAAAACAGGATTAATAAAAGGGTTTTATATCGCATGGCTTAATAAGTTTCGTAGGTTAATTGTCGCTCCAGCATGGCTAGGGACTTGAGTAGGTTGTAAGAGCTGATAGTTTTTTGGAGTGAGGCCTGGGTTAATTGGCTTCGAGCGTCAATGAACTCGATCAAGGAATTTGCACCTTCTCGGAATCCTCTGTCTACTAATCTGAAGTAGGCAGCGGATGATTCCAGCTTTTTCTCAGCCGACCGAAGAGCTGCTTGGTTGGATATGACTTCATTTTTTGTGAGCTGAAGGTCCAGAGATAATTTATTCTCCAGCAGTGCTTTTTGATTCTGAACTGACTTCAATCCCAGCTCATTTCGGTAAATCTGATTTCGATTTCTACCACCTTGAAAAATGGGCACACTTAAGTTTAAGCCCAAAAGAGCATACAGTGACTGTTGGTCAAATACCCAATCAAAACTCTGTGAGCCCAAATCTGCAAACGTATTGACTTTTGGAATCCAATAGTTCTTACCTGCCTTGATCGCAGTTTCCTGAATGCTTTCAGCAGTTTGAACTTTCAAAAACTCTGATCTTCCGCTGAGATCATTTTCTCCCATTAGTTCAGTGACTTTGGAAAGATCGACTAGCTGTTCTTCAAAAATCACTTCAGACTCAACAGGCTTATTCAATAGAAAATTGACATAGTTGGCTGCGTTTCTCTTGCGGCTTTTTGCTTCGATGAGTAAGGCATTGATATTTTCTACTTCGCTTTCTGCACGAAGAACTGAGGAGGGGAGACCCTTTCCATTTTTCAGAAGGGATTGATTATCCCGAAGGTTTTGCTCGACAAGACCCTGACTACTTTTGATTACTTCTATCGCTGTGT
>CAYTXN010000278.1:0-4658 GCA_964441195.1 uncultured Limnohabitans sp. | reverse complement strand
GTGAAGGCTTCAGGAGCTTCGATTTCAGCTCCGATTTCTTTTGCTCCTACTTTTCGATCCTCCAGACTTTTGGTCCAGACGTAAATAACTGATTTGATTGCATACTTGGAGGCTTGAGAGAACATCGTGGATAAATTTGTCCGAAATATAGCCCGATCAGCCGAAAGGAAAAAAGCCGAAAGTCACAAACTTCCGGCCTTTTCTATGAAAACCACAAAACCTATTAACCAAAAACCTTATTTTGGAAGCAATACCTGATCTACTACGTGAATGATTCCATTGGATGCAGCTACTGTTCCGATGATTTTCGCCCCATTGATAGAGACGGTACCGTCTTCTGCTACGGTTACTGTTACTGACCTGCCATCAGCAGTTCCGAGATTTCTTCCATTTACAAAACCTTCAGTTTTGTATACACCCAATAGAACGTGATATTCAAGAATGTCACGGAGCTTTCGCTGATTTTCCGGCTTTACCAAATCTTCCAAAGTGCCTGCTGGAAGTGCGTCAAAAGCCGTATTGGTTGGTGCAAATACAGTAAACGGACCCACGTTTGTGAGCGCGTTGACATAGTCTGCTGCTTGAAGTGCTGCTACCAATGTGCTGTGATCAGGTGAGCCGACAGCTACTTGGACAACATTCGGATTTGACATATCATCTACTACGGCAGATTGGCCCGGGCCGGCTGTGACCACTGCTGTGCTTGTGCTCTCTGTGGCTTGACCACCGCAAGAGTAGAAAGCTATGACCAAGAGTAGTGCTGGGAGATAAAGCAACTTTTTCATAATGATTGAATTAAGGATTAATTTATCCGAATATTTGAGGTTAATATAGACTTTGAATCGAATTTTTATTTATCAAATCTACTAATCAAAATAATAAAAGACAAACGAATCCTTTATTATTTTTTTTAATCCTACTCTTTTTTTGATCTTTGATTAATTGAGTTTCAGAAGTCAATCCTCAAATTTCGATTACCTGACCTTAATCAGGCTTCTACCAAAAAAGAAAAGATACTTTTGTCTTTATAAATCCAGATAAAAATCGATTTTATATGAACATCGAAATGAAGTATTGGAAAAAGCTTTCTCCTGAAGATCGCCTTCAGCGTGTTCATCAGGCGCTGAAAGACAATGTAGATTTTTCCAAAGATGCAAATCTTGGCTATCCAGCCTCCCGATTGGATGAGAAGGTTTTTACCAATGAGCCCCTATTCCTTAGGGAAATGCCTGTGCTCAGTACCTACATCGCCAATCCCAATCACATTGGTTGTCATACTTATGGTACTTCTGAATTTTCATTCAGGGGCACTCAAGACATTGAGCGAGAAGTCTTGAATATGATCGCTGTGGATCTCTTCAAAATCAAGGATGGAGAATATGATGGCTACATCTCACCTGGAGGAACCGAGGCCAATGCTCAGGCGATATGGATTTATCGTAATGAATTCATGAAAAAGTACGGTGCCAAGCTGGAAGAAATCGTCATTTTGGCATCGGAAGACACGCATTACTCCATCCCCAAATCCGCGAATTTGCTGATGCTGGATTGGGAAAAAATCCCTGTCCACGGCCAAACCCGGGAATTAACAGCCCAAGCTGTCAGCTCCACTGTAAAAAGCTGTCTGGAGCGGGGCAAAAAATACTTTATTGTGGTCGCTAATATGGGGACCACCATGTTTGGTTCGGTGGATGATCCGAAGGTTTTCACCGAAATATTGAAAGAATATCAATTGCCTTTCCGGCTCCATATCGATGGTGCCTATGGAGGATTTGTTTATCCATTTGGAGATTTCGAAAATCAGATCAACTTCACCAATCCGGATATTTCTTCCTTGACCATCGATGCGCACAAGATGCTGCAGGCACCTTATGGCACAGGAATTTTTGTCTGCAGAAAAGGCCTAATTGAGCATGTGATCACCTCCGAGGCAAAGTATGTGGAAGGAATGGACTTGACACTTTGCGGTAGCCGTTCTGGCGCCAATGCTGTAGCGGTTTGGGTGATTTTGACTACCTATGGGCCGCATAAATGGTTTGAAAAGATCTCTGTGATCAAGATGCGAACCAACTGGCTCTGTAAGCAGTTGGACCAATTGGGAATCCCTTATTTCCGGGAACCGGAAATGAACATCGTCACGATTCGAGCAGAAGCGATCTCGGAGAAATTGGCTCATAAGTACAATTTGGTCCCAAAAAGTCACGATGAATCGAATGAGTGGTACAAAATCGTCCTGATGGATCACGTGGAGGTCGAACATCTTAAGGATTTTATCCAGGATTTGATATCTTCCAAAAGTCTAAGTTCAAGCTAAATGGTCAACATCACACACAAGAGTAACACGCTTCGCAAAGCAATTGCACAGGCCATCGTTAAAGTCAGTAAGGCCGAAACTATCCAAGCTATCCAAAACAGAACAGTTCCAAAAGGTGATGTTCTGGAATGCGCACGAGTAGCAGGACTTTTCGCAGCAAAGCGGACAGCAGATATGATCCCGGATTGCCATCCACTTCCTGTTGAATTCACGGCGATTTCGTATGAAGTAGGGGAGATGGAAGTAACAATTTTTGTTGAAATCCATACCATTTATAAGACCGGTGTGGAGGTCGAAGCCATGCATGCTGCATCTGTAGTTGCCCTGACAATGTATGATATGCTAAAGCCAATCGACGAGGGAGTGAGCATCGAGCAGATCAAGTTGGTAGAGAAAAAAGGTGGCAAATCCGATCGTAAACATGATCTTGATCAGAAGTTAAGGGCTGCTGTGATTGTTTGCTCTGATTCTATTTCCGCAGGGAAAAAGGAAGACCGGGCTGGTAAGGTTATTAAAGAAAAGTTGGAAAAATTTGGATTAGAGGTACCTGTCTACATCATAATTCCGGACGAAATAGAAGATATAAAGGGGATCTGCCTCAAGTATGTAAATGAAAAGTTGGATTTGGTCATCTTCACTGGAGGGACTGGGCTTTCACCAAGAGATGTGACTCCTGAAGCCTTAGAAGAAATCCTCGAACGAAGAATTCCTGGAATCGAAGAGGCAATCCGAAGTTATGGTCAGCAGCGTACGCCCTATTCCATGCTTTCCCGCTCGATAGCAGGTCTGATTAGCGATACAGTTGTATTGGGATTGCCTGGCTCAACTAACGGCGCCTCCGAATCTATGGATGCGATTTTTCCTGCTTTGCTTCACGTATTCAAAGTCATGGAAGGATCGAGACACGATTAGAATCAAGTGCCCTATGAGAAGTTGAGTTTACCAATGGGTTTCCTATTTCTGATTTTCCAAATGACTATCGCTGCCATCAGTCCAAAATGAATGAGAATCAGATAGCCATTGGCTACTCCAAAAGCTTTGCGAAGCTCATATACTTCAAGTAAGCTGGATAAAATTCTTCCTACTAGACTGAGTTGAAACAGCGTCCAAGTCACCCAAAGAATCGGGTGGTATGGTGTCTCTCGGATTCCAAAAATCGTGGGGAAAATGATCGGAGCATGCGCCCAAATCATTGAAAAAGTAAAGCCCAGAAAGAAGGTATGGAGCAAAAGGTCATAGAAAAGTGAATGACTCTCCATTCCCAAAAGGATCAGCCCGTGAATACCGAGCCAGACATAACCCACTCTCAATCCGATCCCGATGTATCGGAATTGGTCTGGTTTTCTGGCGGCGACTTTTGCCATGTCAAATACTAACAGCCAGATCGCGATCAGGAAAGTAGCTGAGCCAATGAGTTCATTTCCCCAAGAGTGAAAAGGGATAATTAAGCCGATGGTGAAAAATATCAATAGAACCTTCAAAGCTAGTTTGGACCAAGCGGGAACTGGCAAGAACTGACTGAGTTCAAGGCGCTCTCCAACAATGGTGAATAAAAGGAATCCGATCCACCAAATGCTGCCGGCTGCAATTAGTCCAGTTTGAAAAGCCAAAAGATTTCCGATAAACCAAGAAGCCGCTCCAGCATAAAGCAGCGCTGAGTGAAATTCAGGATGCTTCAGGGTCTGTATGTGCATGATTATGCCGAGTACCAGGGCGCCTGTCATCAGTAAAATCAGACCCAAGTCAGTGAATCCAAGGAGAAAAGGTAATATGGAAGTGCCTGTGAGAAGAGGTATAAAAAGCCAGGTTCTCTTTTTCATCACCATAGCCCGTTCGATAGAGATCAGCGTACCCAAAAAACTTCCAACCATCAAGAGGCCATGGTTCATTCCTGCCGAAGCTATTGGGATCATTAAACTTCCCAATCGAATCCAACCACCTGCTATACCACCTAAAAGTCCGAGAAGAACGAGTGGAAGGAGGTAATAGGGTTGAAATATTCTGAATTTCATATGATAATAATTTTTATTTCAACGGCCATATGAAATACCCATATAATCATTTCTCTATGGGTGAAACCTTTTCTCATGGGTATTTCATGCTGCTCTTTTCCCGGTGAGCGAAAGCGATCTCGGGATTTTTATTTTCGTAAAATTACATATTTTTAATAAAGGATAAAAAAGTCCTTTAATAAATTTATGCTTAAATTTTAGACCCGATTTCTCGTCACTGTGTGACTAAGGTTACGGTAAACAGGTCATTTTCTATTCATCTTGATACTAATTAATTTGACCATGGAAGCTACGCTGGAAAATCACTGGGAAACCGTCTATCAGACCAAAGA
>CAYTXN010000277.1:0-4703 GCA_964441195.1 uncultured Limnohabitans sp. | reverse complement strand
ATCCGCTCGATCTCAAGTTCCTTCATCTGTTTGCGATGATTCAGCCACATGGTCACCGCCCAGATCAGCGCAAAAAATCCTGCTGCGTCCAGGTAATTTTCAAGTGTATCGTAGATAGAAGGACTGATTGTTTCGATCAGGTAGTTTAAAAGCTCGACGCCGACTATAGGAAGTGGGGTGATCGCCAGCGTTTTTTGATATTCAAGCTCAGGCGTATTTAATATTAGGTAAATAATAGCGCCTACAAGTGCGAACGATAGCAGCTCGTAAAGAAACTGTGGAGGAAGATTGCTGACTCCCAGGATAATCAAAACTCCTGCGGCAATCATCCCATATTTAAAATACCTATTGAGATGAGCAGGGAATCCCTCCGGGCCACTGCTTTTTTTTAGGTAATAAAGAAGGAAAAGTGAGATGATGTTGATTAGAATCATAGATAAGGGCTGATACTTCTTAGGGTGAAAAGTTGGTGGGTGGAGTTAATTTTGTCAGCTATTTGATTTTGCTATCTCAGCGATCTCTTGCTTCAAATTTTCAAAATTCACCGGCTTAGTATAAAATTCCTTGGCTCCTGACTCCATTGCTTTCTTATAATTAGCTTCATCTCCGTAGGCTGAGATCATCGAAACCTGAATCTGAGGAAATCGGGTTTTGATAATATCCAGCATTTCCAGGCCGCTCATTCCTGGCATATTGATGTCTGAAAAGACATAGACGAACTTCGGCGGATTTTCACTCGCCAAGATTTCCAGAGCTTGCTTTCCGGAGAAAGCAAACTCAAGTTCCAAGGCCCCATTTCGAATCTCTTTTCTAAGTTTTTGACGAAAGAGATCCTCTACGTCTCGCTCATCATCGACGATTAATATTTTCATCTGTTTATAATTTGATTTTTTAAGGTCAGATGGAATGCCCCGGATAATCATTCCCCTGTGTGAGACATTTTCTCATGGGCATTTCATGTGCTTATAATTTGATTTTAAAGGCCACATGGAATCTCGCATGCAGGATAATCATTCCTCTCTTTGACCGACTCAGCCATGCTCGATTTCATAACACAAAAGTTACATGTTTTTAGACAGGGATTAAAATATCGAAAATAGTCAACTCCTCAAACCTTTGATCTACATTGATTTCGCTTCCCTACTCTATGATAAAATTTGGTCTAATCCAGAATTTGGCTCCATTCAAAGCATTACTGGATAGGATGAGATGATGCAAGAATAAAATTACCAGTCTGTATACAAAAGTAAAGCACTGGAATTCATTCGTTTTAGGTAACCATCTTTCTACATTTACCTATTTCTAGGCGGCACTAATTCTCACTAACCAAGGTTTCAGTCTCTTTATTTACCAAATCCATTTCTTTGCCCAAATAAGCCAGACGACAACCTTTTTCAATAATCAATTGCTCAGGATTGGCGAGCACTTCGATCGTTCCGTTTTTGTCTTTCATAAAAATAGCTATGGCATTATCATCCCTTTCAATTTCCTCAAGTAGCTGAATAAAGGAATCATTTGAATCTATTGGTATTTCATGGATAAAAGGGTATTCCCTTGCTACCGTGGTTATTTTAACATAATCATGCGTTTTTGAAAAGAGGTCCGTGGACACAAGCTCATCCTTGGATTTCATTTCCTCGGAATTGATCAGTCTAAATGAGCCATGTTCACCAAAATCAGACCCTAGCCTTTCGATGGCCTGTTTATTGATATCGTCATTGCCGGTCATGGCAAGGAGAAATCCCATATCGTTCAGTTCGAGATATTCATCCAGATCATCAGAATATATATCGGCATATATAGCTTCCAATCCTTTGAATTTGCACCTTTCTAAATTGACCCGGTTGGTATCAGCAAGAACCACATGTCGATCATGTTGCTGTAAGTAAAGCCCTATTAAACGGGATGCCTTGGATGCTCCCACAATTAAAACCCCATCAGATTTTTTGATGACGCCAGCCATGGAGGCGAATAATCTCGCCGTGGTCGCATTCAATAGAACGGTAATCAGCACTACAGAAAAAACTAATGGTGTGATATACTCTGCTCCTTCAATTCCAGCTTGGGTAAGTTTGGTTCCAAATAGAGAGGCTATGCCAGCAGCCACAATCCCCCTAGGACCCACCCAACTAATAAATAACTTTTCATTAGTTCCAAGAGTAGAGTTGGTGGTGCTAAGAAATACTCCTAAAGGCCTGATGATAAATATGATAATGCCAAGTAAAATGGCTGTTTGCCAACTGAAAATTAAAATCAGTTCTTCCAGTTTGATATTGGCAGAAAGCAGAATAAATAGAATGGAGATCAGCAATACACTCAAGGTTTCTTTAAAATCGAGTAATTCCTTGAGGTTAGGAAGATCACTGTTGCCTAAAAACATCCCCATGACCACGACCGCCAACAAACTTGACTCATGCGCCAAAAGATCACTAAAAACAAAAGTGAACAGGACAAAAGATAAGGCCACGACATTCATGAGATAATGGGGAACCCACTTTTTCTTTAACGAAAGGTAAAGTGCGTATCCTGCCGCGATTCCGAAAGAAAACCCGACTATCACCACTTTCCCAAAATCATATAAAGCCTTTACGGTATGGCCTGCATCCCCCTCGACACTGATAAAATTAAAGACCAAAACTGCAATCAAGGCGCCGATGGGATCAATAAGAATTCCCTCCCACTTTAAAACTGCGGAAACGTCCTTTTTCAGTGGAATATTCCTCAAAATAGGATTGATCACCGTAGGTCCAGTCACTATAATCAAGGCAGAAAACAAAAATGAGATCCTCCAGCTAAAGTCAAACAAGGCATGAGCAGCCAATCCAGCCCCTATGAATGTTACCGCCGAACCCAGGCTGATGAGTTTGCCAATGACTGGACCTACTTGTTTAATTTCCCCCTTTCGTAGGGTTAATCCACCTTCAAAAAGGATTATTCCAATAGCGAGGGAAACAAAATAAAATAAGTTTTCATCGGGAAAAAGTCCATAATTCCCTTGGTATATCGGTTGGATCCATTGAGATCTTTCGACGGTAAAAAGAGAGGATATAGGCCCCACAAAAAGTCCTATCAGTATCAGGGGCAGGATAGAGGGAATCTTTAATCTCCACGCAAGCCATTGTGCAAATATTCCTAAAATTATAATTCCTGCTAATTCTAGCATATGAGTTTCTTTCGGTAATTAAAACTTGTCAAAACACTGATATTTAACCTCGGATAGGTTTTTAAAAATCAAGCAGAAAGAAAAATTTTACTAATTTTTCTTGTTGATTTTCCAAGGTCAATTCTCATTTTCCTAAAAGAGTGGCAACTTGATCAGTCACTGCAAACTGCAATTAAAAGTGCTGAAAACACTCGAAAACCTGCTTGATTTTATTTTTGGGAAGTTACAATAGGTGAAAAGTTACATTTTTTTGATAGGTGATAAAATTTTATCGACGTACGCTTTTCCCTCACTAAACTCATTATCGTTTAAAAATCTGATCTCAAATTATTGTTTAAACTGTTTAATCTGATTTTCGCAGTATATTTTATTAAATTAAATACTCATAACCTGTATTAAATTTTGAGTTTTCGAATTAAGTAACCCAAAATAACTATGAAGCCTACAAATACTAGGGATCCGGAATACTATCACAAAGTAGTGGATTGCCAATACGCCTGCCCGGCCCATACCCCTGTTCCTGAATACATTCGGTTGATTGCTGCAGAAAAATACACCGAAGCCTACATGGTCAATTGGGAATCCAATGTTTTTCCGGGCATTCTGGGCAGAACTTGCGATCGGCCTTGTGAGCCCGCCTGTAGAAGGGTTAGAGTCGAGGAGGAACCGGTTGCCATTTGTAGATTAAAAAGAGTGGCCGCAGACCATAAGGGGGAGGTGAAAAGCTTGATGCCGCAGGCACCTTTTCCTCAAAATGGAAAAAAGATAGCTCTAATAGGAGGAGGCCCCGCTTCCCTTACCGTTGCCAGAGATTTGGCTCCTTTGGGCTATGAAGTCCACTTGTTTGATGAACAAATAGCCGGTGGTGGAATGATGCGAAGCCAAATTCCTTCCTTTCGACTTCCCGAAACAGTTCTGAATGAGGAAGTAAATTACATTTTGGATTTGGGGATTCACACGCAATTTTTAACCTATGTCGAAAGCTTAAAAGAAATTCTGTCCAAAGGTTACGATTCAATTTTTGTAGGGACAGGAGCTCCCAGAGGCAGAGACCTTCCGAAACTGCCCGGAAGACAGGAGGGAGCCGATTCGATTCATATCGGGATCGAATGGCTGGCAAGTGTAGCCTTTGAGCATACTACTTCCATCTCCAAAAAGGTAATTGTTCTTGGAGGAGGTAATACCGCAATGGATTGCTGCCGAACTGCCCGAAGGCTGGGAGGTAAAGCAGTAAAAGTGGTAGTAAGAAGCCCCTTTGCAGAAATGAAAGCTTCTCCATGGGAGAAAGAAGACGCTGCCCATGAGGATATTCAGATTATTGATAATCATGTGCCTTTGAGTTTTGAAGTACAAGACGGCAAGCTGATTGGAATGAAATTCCAAAAAGTAAGAGCAGTGTATGATGAAAAAGGAAAAAGGCAACTGATTCCTACCGACGAACCTGAGGTATTTATTGAAACGGATGAGGTCTTGATAGCTATTGGTCAGCAAAACAGTTTTCCATGGATTGAGCGGGATTTGGGTTTGGACTTTGATGAAT
>CAYTXN010000276.1:0-4724 GCA_964441195.1 uncultured Limnohabitans sp. | reverse complement strand
CAGTCTGCCAGATTGCTGAAATACCCCATGTTGGAAAGCATGATACTCAATTATGAGGGGACCGAGGGCTTGAAGATTTTCAATGAGACCAATGGATATTATGTGGATTCTACATTTTTTGAGGTTTTGACTTATGAGTTTGTGTCAGGCAATCCTAAAAATGCGCTAGCTGAAAACAATACCATGGTTATTTCTGAAACCTTAGCTTTGAAAATATTTGGCGATCAAAACCCACTCAATGAAGTGATTACTGTTGGATTGCCGGAAGGGAATTTTGACTATACGGTTAAAGGAGTTTTCCAGGATTCTCCAAATTCTCACATTAAAGCCAACTTCTTTCTTTCGATCATCAATTCAGATATAGGAAACTGGGTTAGCAATGAGACCTCCTGGCCCAATAATAATATGTTTCATACCTATTTCAAGGTACAGGAAGGTAAAACATTGGAAGAGGTTGAATCCAAGTTGCAGACTTTTTACCAAAGCAAACTGAAGGAATCCGCTTCCGTGGGAGTTTCCCTTTCTCTTTTTTTGCAGCCTGTAAAGGATATTTATCTCACCTCTGATTTAGGATATGAGGTTGATACCAATGGCAACCTGCGAAACCTTTTTGTATTTGGCTCAATCGGATTTTTCGTGCTGTTGATAGCATGTATCAATTTTATGAACCTCTCCACAGCAAGATCTGAAAAGAGGGCTAAAGAGGTAGGCGTTAGAAAGGTAATTGGAGCAGGAAGAAGCGAATTGGTAAAACAATTTATGGGGGAATCACTCCTGATGAGCGTCTTCGCACTGTTATTGGCCTTTGTGCTATTGCAACTCCTATTGCCAATTTTTAATAATGTGACTGAAAAATCACTTGGCTTATTCGGCAATCCATTACTGTTTCCAATAATCATAGGACTTACACTGCTCACTGGATTGATGGCAGGAATTTATCCAGCTTTTTATTTATCGGGTTTTCGCCCTGTTGCAATATTGAAAGGAAGCAAAAGCAATGGCTTTGCAGCAGTATCCATCAGAAAGGGGCTAGTAGTTTTCCAGTTTGTAATTTCGGTTGCGTTGATCGCTATGGCCTTTATCATTCAGGGGCAGATGAGTTTCCTGACCAATAGCAACCTTGGCTTTGACAAGGAACAACAGCTAGTTGTTCCTCTACAAAGCGAAGAAGCAAGGGCTAATTATTCAGTATTCAAATCTCAACTGGAAAGTCAGCAGGGCATAAATAAGGTAAGTGGCGGATCTTCCTATCCGGGCCAGAAAGTGCTGTCGGATTGGCTTCTTTATCCGGAAGGAAAAACGATTGATGATGTGGTGGATGTCTATATCAACCGGGTTTCCAATGACTTCTTTGAAGTTTTGGACCTTGAAATTTTGGCAGGAAGAGGATATTCTGCGGATTTTACAGAAAACAGTGGCAGATTGGTAGTAAATGAGACGACCGCCAAAGCTTTTGGATATGGTGTAGAAGATGCCGTTGGCAAAAAGCTGATCATGGAATGGCAAGGCCAAAAGAATTTTTGGGAAATTATAGGTGTAGTAAAGGATTTTCATTTTGAAAGCCTTCACAAAAATATCAGACCGCTGGCTTTTCCATTCACGAGTCAACCGCCATTTCTGGTAGCAAAATTTGAAACCGAACGAACAGCTGATTTGATTTCATTTGTGGAAAAAGCCTGGAAATCTGTCAATCCCACCACACCATTTGCCTATTCGTTTTTGGATCAGGATTTCCAAAGAAACTATCAAACCGAAAAGCGAACTTCGACCATCATTCTATATTTCACGGTGATTGCCATTTTGATTTCCTGCATTGGGTTGTTTGGATTGGCAGCCTTCACCGCCGAACAGAAAATCAAGGAAATCGGCATCAGAAAAGTATTGGGAGCTACCACTTGGGATATCACCACATTGGTGTCTAGGGAATTTTTGGTGCTAGTCATAGTAGCCATTCTGATCGCTGCACCTTTGGGATATTTTGCTGCAGAAAAATGGTTGGAGAATTTTGCTTATAAAATAGATCTCAATATCTGGATTTTTGTTTTGTCAGGATTAGTTGCCGTTTTGATTGCTTATGGAACCGTCAGTTTCCATGCAATCAAAGCTGCACTTGCAAATCCTGTTAAATCTTTGAAGTCAGAGTAGAAGTGAACTTTGGATTAAACAGGTCTGATCCAAGAATTGACCGAGAGCGAACAAAAATGTTCGGAGTATTACGCTTAAAAACAATTAAAGGCCCAAAACAATCTTTTTTGGGCCTTTTTTCATGGCATAAAAGTGGAAAACCTAAGATGGATCAAAGGAATTTTTCATCGGATCCTTCTGGTTATTTGAACTAAGCCAAACTCAAATTCTTAATCTATGTGGATCAATTATCTCAAAGTCGGATTTCGAAATTTACTAAAGCATAAGTCCTACACTCTTATCAATTTGATAGGTTTGACTGTCGGGGTGGCGGTGACGATCTTACTTTTTTTCTATGTTCAGTTTCACCTGAGTTTTGACTCATTCCATCCCGAAAACGAATCGCTTTATCGGGTTTTGAGAGTCCAAAATGGTGATCAAGGGGAGGTTCGATTTCCATCGTTGCCACTGGCTCTTCAGCCGGTAATCGAGGAGAATATGGCTGATCAGGTGGATTATACCAATTATGTCCCGAACAATTTTTTGGTCAAAAGAGCCAATGGAGATGGATTCAATCAATCCGTCACTATGGTCAGCTCAGACTTTTTTGAAATGTTTGGATTTAAGATACAGAAAGGTGTCTATCCTAAAAATGCAGATGAACGTGGAGGAATAGTTCTTTCAGAATTGGCGGCCACCCGCTTTTTCGGAGATGAGGATCCGATAGGAAAAGAACTTCAGGTTCGTATCACCGATGAACTGCTCAATTACGAAGTGGTCGGAATAATTGAAGATACCCCGGCTAATTCGAGTATTGCCTATGAAATCCTGATGCATGATTCCAACCTCGAAATTCAGTTTCCCGAAAATATGCGGACGCATTGGTACATGTCTTTTGGAGATGGCTTCGCAAAGTTTAAAAATGGAATGACTCCGGAGGTTTTTGAAAAACAAACCAAAGACTTTATCGCTCGAACTTTTCAGGATCCACAAGAAGCTGCAAACTATGGCTTTGGAACTCAAGCGATGGCGGACATCCACCTGAACCCGGAGATTCCTACAGGTATTGCTTCGGTAGTCAATCCACGGATATTATGGATTCTGGCAGGTATAGCAGTTTTGATCATTTTGGTCGCCTGCATCAATTTCACAACCATGGCAATTGGAAATTCTGCAAGTAGGGCCAAGGAAGTTGGAGTCCGAAAAAGCATGGGGGCAGGCATGGGTCAGTTATTTGGTCAGTTTATGGCCGAATCTGTGATTTTGACCATCATTTCTATAGGCTTGGGACTCGTATTGGCAATTCTCATGATGCCCATTTTCAATTCTTTAATGCAAACCCAGCTTGAAATGAATTTTCAACTGGACCAAGCAATGATTTTACTGGGGATTGGATTTGTCATTGCATTTTTGGCAGGGGCATATCCATCTGTTTTTCTGGCCTCATTCCGCCCAGTTCAGGTTTTGAAATCAGGTTTAAGCGTCAAATTTGGCAAGCAAAACCTCCGGATGAGTATGCTGGCGTTTCAGTTTTTTATTTCCATGATGCTGATTACCTGTACCCTAGTGATGGTGAGGCAGATGAAAACTATCGAGCAATATGACTTGGGTTCCGCCAAAGAGGATATTGTTCAAGTGATGGTTCCTCCGCCGGCTGCACAGGGGCTTGTGGACCAGATCGAACAAAGCTTTGATTATGCTCAGCCATTCAAGAATGAATTACGAAAACTTCCAGAAGTCAGTAATGTGGCGATGGCCACGGCAATGTATGGAGATAATTCTTGGTTTTCCGTAGGGTATCGATTCCCAGGCAATGAATCAGGAGTAAACTTTCACCTCAATATTGTAGATGAAGATTATGTGGATTTCTTTGAATTGGAAGTGCTTGAGGGCAGGAACTTTTCCAATGCAACGCCTTCAGATCTCAGTAATGCTTTTCTCATGAATGAAAAAATGAAGGAAGCCCTAGCATGGGATGAGATAGTTGGAAAAGGCCTGGAAAGTGAGCGAGGTTTTGGTGAAAATCGGGCGATTGGAGTTGTGAAAGACTTTCACTATGAAAGTTTATTTCAACCCGTAGAACCGGCAATACTTGTAATGAAACCTGAAAACTTTTTTCAAGGAATGAGCACATTGACCATGGAAGATCAAATGATCGCCAAAATCTATGTAAAAGTGAAATCAGAAGACAAGCAGGCTTTCGTCCAAAAAATTAATGGAATTTGGAAAGATCTATATGGCTCAGATCCATTCGATTACACCTTTATTGAGGATCAGATCGCTCAGGAGTACACGCAGGCAAATAGCCTTAGTACGCTTGTTACTATGGCATCAGTAGTGGCTTTGATTATAGCGGGCATGGGTTTGTTTGCCATGGCTTCTTTGGCTATTTCATCAAGATTGAAAGAGATCGGAATTCGACGTGTCTTGGGCGCTACAACAGCTGAGATTTCATTGCTTTTCAACAAGCAGTTCATCCGAATTACCTTGATCGGAGTAGCTATTTCAGTTCCGGTAAGCTTATACCTGATGAATATTTGGCTGGAAGATTTTGCAGTGAAAACCTCGATTGGAATCGGTGTTTTTCTATTAGCAATGCT
>CAYTXN010000275.1:0-4748 GCA_964441195.1 uncultured Limnohabitans sp. | reverse complement strand
TCTATGTCATTTTTGAAGACATAAACGTCTGTCACAGCACCCGCTTCGTGATGCATTTGAGTTTGGTAATAGACTTTGGAACCCGGCAACACAGACTTGGTTAGCCAGACATTTCCTCCGATGACACTGTTCTTGCCTATGATTGTTTTTCCCCCAAGAATAGTCGCTCCCGCATAGATGACCACATTATCCTCAATGGTTGGATGACGCTTGACATCAGCATCTGCTTTATCCACACTGAGTGCTCCTAAAGTTACGCCTTGGTAGATTTTGACGTGATTTCCAATTACGGTTGTCTCACCAATTACCACTCCCGTCCCATGGTCTATGCAAAAATATTGACCGATCTTGGCACCAGGATGGATGTCGATACCCGTTCTGCTGTGAGCAAATTCTGTAATCATTCGTGGAATCAATTTAATCCCAACTTCCAGCAGTAGGTGTGCAATTCGATAGGCTGCAATGGCGTAAAACCCGGGATAACTTCTCAAGATTTCTGTACGTGACTTTGCCGCTGGATCACCGGAAAACATCGCATCCACGTCTTGGTTGATCCAGTCAAACACCAACTCCAGTTCTGTAAAAAATCGCTTTGCAAGCTTTTCCCCATCACCAGAGTGCAGGTGAATATTTCGGGTTAAAATACTTGCCAGCTGAGCTTGGAGATTTTCCAATTTGGATTTGACATCCTCTTCCTCACGGATATTTTGAACAGAATATTCCGGGAACAGCAATCCCAACAAATCCTCAAAATACTGTTGGATCAGCTTGGGAGAAGGGCAATCAGAGCACTCTTGATGAGCCTTGTGTATTTTTCTGATAAAAGAATCCATGAATTGCGAAGTTGGAATTGTTACAGGACAAAACCAACCCGAATTACATAAGGTTCAGAATAATAGGAATTTCGGTTATCATGAAGAAGATTGTATAAAAAAGTAAAATTAGCTCCTCCTCTTGTTCCAAAAGGCGCAAAATAGCCTCCTCCAACAAAAAGGGCATTTGTCCAAGTTCTTCTAAAGACATTATCGAAGGTATCTAACGCTTCCCAATTGATGGACTCATATTCGACATGCGTGAAAATATTAGGCAAAATATTGTACCTAGCAAAGACTCTACCGCCATAGGAGGTTCCTTGACTACCTTGAAAACTATTGTATTCATAATATTGAAAAGTACCTCCTACCCCACCTGATAATTTTGGAGTGATCATTACTCCCATAATCGGGGATACATCGATCAACGTAAAGTAGCCAAATTGAAGTCCTAGATTTCCTCCATAATACAATCTGTCTTTGAAGGAGGTGGAATCACCGTAGATTTCCCGTTGTCCAAAACTTGGGCTGGAAACAAAAAAGAAACCCAAAAAAACAAGGGCAAAAAAACTACTTTTCAACAACGACATAGAGATCTTCTGTTTGCTTTTTCATCAAATATCGTTCACGAGCAAACTTCTCCAAGAGTTCAGGATTACTCAAAAGTTCCTCTCGTTCTGAATTTATACTCCCTTTTTTTTCCAAATAAAACTCCTTTTGATCTTCCAGCTGATTTAACTTTTGAGTAAGGCGGAAATGGTTCACCAAGTTGTTAGAGTCAATAAATGTGATCCAAAAAAGAAATAGAAGGGTCGCCACTACATAAAAATTACTGCTGTACTTGATTAGTTTTTTCATGATTTATTTAGAACAGAAGTTAAGTTACAAAAATGGTGCAAAAAAAAGACAGCCTACCGAAGTAAGCTGTCCAATTGATTCTTATGATGGAAATTACTTCAGTCTACCTTTGAAAACCGCAGAATCACCCAATTGTTCTTCGATTCGAAGCAATTGATTGTATTTAGCCATACGATCAGATCGAGATGCAGAACCTGTTTTGATTTGTCCGCAGTTTACGGCCACTGCCAAATCAGCGATGGTTGAATCTTCAGTTTCACCTGATCTGTGAGACATTACAGCGGTGAAGCCAGCCTTATGTGCTAAACTGATTGCGTTTAAAGTTTCTGTCAAGGTTCCAATTTGGTTAACTTTTACTAAGATGGAATTGGCAGATTTCTCTTCGATTCCTCTTTGTAAAAATTTCACGTTGGTTACAAAAAGATCGTCACCAACCAACTGAACCTTGTCTCCAATTTTGGCAGTCAACATTGCCCAACCAGCCCAATCTTCCTCTGCAAATCCATCCTCGATCGAGTCGATTGGATATTTCTCAGTCAATTCAGCCAGGTAAGCCACTTGCTCTTCTCGGGATCTGATTTTCCCGGTTGGACCTTCAAACTTAGAGTAATCGTATTTTTCATCTTTGTAGAATTCAGAAGCCGCACAATCCAAAGCGATAGTGACATCATCTCCTGCCGTGTACCCAGCTTTTGCAATCGCATCCAAAATGCAACCTAATGCTTCTTCTGTTCCACCTGAAAAATTTGGAGCAAATCCTCCTTCGTCACCCACCGCAGTACTTAAGCCTTTATCGTGAAGTATTTTCTTCAGGTTGTGGAAAATCTCAGCCCCCATTCGAATCGCCTCAGAGAAGCTAGAAGCTCCAACCGGACGAACCATGAACTCCTGGAAAGCGATAGGCGCATCAGAGTGAGAACCACCGTTTATAATGTTCAGCATCGGAACTGGAAGTGTATTGGCATTTACTCCACCGATGTAACGGTATAGTGGCTGACCTGCTTCCATAGCCGCTGCTTTAGCTACTGCCAAAGAAACGCCCAGGATCGCATTTGCGCCAAGTTTGCTTTTGGTAGAAGTACCGTCAAGCTCGATCATGATTTGGTCGATTGTATTTTGCTCAAATACGTCCATTCCTACCAACTCAGGAGCGATGATATCATTCACATTGGAAACGGCTTTTAAAACGCCTTTTCCTAAATATTTACTTTTGTCGCCGTCTCGAAGTTCTACTGCTTCATTTACTCCGGTAGAAGCTCCACTTGGTACGGCCGCACGGCCAAATGCACCATTCTCAGTAAAAACGTCTACTTCTACGGTAGGATTACCTCTAGAATCGAGGATTTGTCTTGCATGAATTGATTGAATCAACGTCATAGTTTTAAAAGGTTTATTAGGATTAGTTTTGATTAATAAGAGCTATAAACTCGTCAAAAAGGTAACGAGAGTCATGAGGACCAGGAGAGGACTCCGGATGGTATTGGACAGAGAAAGCAGGCTTATTTTTCAAGCGAATACCTGCAACAGTATTATCATTCAAGTGAACATGTGTTATTTCCACCTCATTGTTAGATTCAGTGTCTTCCCGAACAATATTGAATCCATGATTTTGGGAAGTAATTTCACTGTTTCCCGTTACCAGGTTTTTGATTGGATGATTTAACCCTCGATGTCCGTGGTGCATTTTGTAGGTTTTGATACCCACTGCTTCGGCAAGAAGCTGGTGTCCAAGACAGATTCCAAAAACCGGTTTGCCAGTCTCTAAAATTTCCTTCACAGTGTCTACAGCATAGTCCATCACAGCCGGATCTCCAGGGCCATTGGAAAGGAAAAATGCATCGGGATTCCAAGCCTGAAGTTCTGCCAGTTTGGTTTTAGCTGGGAAAACTTTACAATAAACACCTCTGGAGGCTAGATTTCGAAGGATATTTTTCTTTATCCCATAATCAAGGCAAGCCACTTTTATAGTGGATTTTTCATCTCCATAAAAATAGGGTTCTTGAGTGCAAATGGTTGAGGAAAGTTCGAGACCATTCATGTCAGGGACTTTCGCTAATTCAGCCTTCAAGCCATCTAGATTCTCTTCATATTCAGAACTGATGATGGCATTCATAGCTCCTTTTGATCTCAAATGTCTCACGAGCATCCGGGTGTCTATGTCTGCTATGCCAGTAATTCCATATTTCACGAGATAATCCTGAAGTGATCCGGAGGCGTCTAACCTGGAAAAAATGTCGGAGAAACTGTTAACGACTATACCTGCTACACAAGGGTGATCTGATTCAATTTCCTCAGAGTGGACACCATAGTTTCCAATATGGGAAGTGGTTGTTACCACGATTTGTCCTGTGTAAGATGGATCTGTGTAGATTTCCTGATAACCGGTCATTCCGGTATTAAAACAAATTTCACCACCATTTGTACCAGGATTGCCAATTAGAGAACCGTGGAATACAGTTCCATCGGCTAGGAGAAGTGTTGCTTTCTGTTTAATCATCGTTTTAAAGATTGCTCAAAGTTAACCAAATCTTGGGAAGGAGGATAAGGGGTATAGGTATAAAAAAAGGATTGAACGAAAGTCCAATCCTTTTGATATTTGAAAATACTTTTCAATTTATTTTTCTTCGTTTTCGCTTTCAGTGGAAGCTTCAGGAGCACTTGGCTCTTCAGCTTTAGCTTCCTTTGAAGGAGCAGGAGTCGCTTCAGTTGCAGCAGCTGTTTCCTTAACCGCAGTAGTTCCTCTTCGGGATCTTCTAGTGGTCTTTTTAGCAGGCTTGGCATCTTTCAGCATCAATTCATTGTAATCTACCAGCTCGATAATGCACATTTCAGCATTATCTCCAAGACGGAAACCAGTTTTGATTATTCTGGTGTATCCTCCTGGACGAGTGCCTACTTTTTCAATTACCTCCCCAAAAAGAGCCTTAATGGCATCTTTACTTTTCAGGTAAGAAAATGCAATACGTCTGTTATGTGTAGAATCTTCCTTTGCTCTGGTTACCAGAGGCTCAACAAACTTCTTCAATTCTTTTGCCTTGGCAAGCGTAGTTGAAATACGCTTGTGAAGAATCAGGGAAG
>CAYTXN010000274.1:0-4865 GCA_964441195.1 uncultured Limnohabitans sp. | reverse complement strand
TGGTCAGAAGTACATATCCAATTGTGGGAAAATGAAATTCCTGAACCAAACCACTCCGTTGATACAGACAAAGCCATGAAAATCTTTGATGTCGTTAATCGCGTCAGAGAAACCTATCCGAATGCTGAGATCAAATTCGAATACGGTAATGCTACATTCCCAACAGCTGTCCTTCCGGTTCATCAGATTAAGGACACCGGAAATGCGCTGATTGTGCAGCTAGTAGCTGATCAGACCACATGCAAAGCCAAGGACCGGGCTACCACACCGGAGGAAAAAGCGGCTGCATGCTGTGGGCCTTCTGTTTCGGCAAAGCCAAAATTATCCTTGGCATCAGTTCAGGAAGCTGGGAGCTGCGCACCTGGTTCAGGATGTTGCTAATCGCCCCAGAAAAATAACAGTTAAAGGCATTTAACTCGAAATCCTATATTTATAGCCCATGTCCCGCTATTTTATCGAGGCGTGGGCTATTTGAATATTGACCCCTCTGAAAAGCAAATAAAAATCCGATGCAACTCAAAAACAGGATCTATCTCAAAATTCTAATAGGTATTTGTTTTTTAGTCTTGGCCTTTCATTTCTTGATCTTGCTGAAAATCATACCCTATGAACTCACTTGGGGAGGCAAACTGAAAAATGACAGCGAAATGTATGTCTTTGAATTTTTGTCAATTACCATTAATTCATTTCTGTTGTACGTTTTACTTCAAAAGGGGAACATTGTAAAAGCGATTTTTGGACCCAAAACCTTAACCATAATTCTGTGGGTTTTCTTTGGAATTTTTGCGCTTAACACCCTTGGAAATCTATTTGCAGAATCTACTTTTGAGAAATCATTTACAATCCTCACACTAATCAATGCCGTATTAATCTGGAAAATCAACAGATCGAATTCCGGTTCTCAGCATTTACAAGCCTGACGTGTTTAGAAACTTTCAGACTCAATCGCCCCTTTCTGTCCAAAAGATCTTTTTGCTGCTTGATAGGAAATAAAAGACTTTTTTTAAAGTTTTGAAACTCTATCTTGTTAGTTTAAAATCTACCCATGAAAAATCAACTTTTCGTTCTATCTGGATTTTTGATCTTGTTTTTTGGTTGCGCTGCGCCCAAGGAAAATGAATCCAAGACTGAGTTTGAGTTTGAAGTAACTGACAAATTCAAAACCTTTCCCCTTCCGGAGGATTTTGGTCATTCGGATTTATATTTTCAATCAATTGCCGATCAATACTTTTTCCTTTTCGACTACGGAAGCATGCAACTTTTGACCTATTCGATTCCTGAAAAACGTCTGATCAAAACTCTCAAATTTGAAAAAGAAGGGCCAAAGGGTGTAGGGGCTATTTTGGCTGTTTTTGTCAAAAATCCAGAGGAGATCTATCTAACCACAAGGGGTGATCTGCTCTTTAAATTTGACGGTGATGGTAACTTGCTTCAAAAATCGCAGATCAATGTGGCCGGTTTGGCGGAAAAGGGAATCAGCCTTTTCTCGAATATTTTCACTTTGGGAAAGGATGGTTTTTACTTTCCTGCACTTCCATTGACCTTTGACTGGACGACTCTGACCCCAAAGGAATTGACCGAAATCCCAAACCTAATGCGGTACGATACGCTCAGCATAACTTTTGACATGGTCAGTTATTTTCCGGAGGAATTTGTGGGCGACAATCTCAATAAAGGCATTTTCCCCTTACTGGCTTTGGGGCCTGATGACATGCCGGTAATCAATATGAACTTCAGGGACATTTACAGAATAGCCGATGGAAAAGTGATTTCCTCTTTTGCAGGGCACAGTGGTTTCCCGAATGATCCTCCGACTTCTACTTCGCCAAACATGTTTGAGGATATGGACGAAATCATGAAATTGATTAATCATGTGGATATCTATACGGATTTTTTTTACCTCGAAAATCTAGACCTGATGGTTCGAGTTGCCAAGTTTGAGGATGTTCCGGAGAATGTTTTGGACACTGATTCTTTTATGGCTTCGAAGTGGGGATTGGTCTTTTTGGATTCCGAATTCAATAAAGTGGGAGAACTGGAGTTGGAGACTGACCGATATTACGGCAAGTATATTTTCGGAAACGAAGAGGGGATTTGGGTTTCTACCGATCATCAGGACAACCCGGATTTTTCCGAAGATTTTCTACGGTTTCAATTGATTGAGGTGCGGAAGTAAAGGCTCACCTCAGAGTAATCTATGTTCTTTCAGCTTTGATATTCAATTGACGCTGAGTGTAAATTGAAATTACACTCATGCTCGGCCCTCCCATAGGGACGTCAAAATGAAAGCAGTCTGAAGACTGCATAAGATCAGGTTCAAGCCAGCCTGACGGCAAGGCAGGATGGAAGTCTTGAACCAGGGGAAAATTTCTTTGCGTTACTTGTTGATCTTGACGGTTAAAAATCAATTACGCCCAATATTAAATTTTGCCCAATTCGGAAAAGCTTAACACAGATTTTTTGGATATATCTTTAATGTTACCGCATTTTTACGCCCATGTTAACCAATTCCGGTTTTTTAATGCTCACTCTCGTGGTGATTTTGGGCACTTTTCTGCTCGTGGAGCTAATCCGCTGGCTTATTTATAAAAAAAGATAAACTGGATTCGTACCCATTTTCAACACAAGTTTCCCAAGAATTAATTTTTTTGATTTTGGTTTTGACCGCTGAATGACATCCTCAAAAGGTGGTTTCAGGTTCTTCCGATCTTTTTTCCATCTGAAAATCAAAAAACCCTGAAATTCAATTGGTCTCATTTTTGTCGATTAGAAATTCGTGTTTTTAAGGAACCTATTTCTTTAAAAATGCTATTTTACCACTCAATCATTGACAACCAAAACACCACTTTTATGACCGAACAACAAAAACTAGCCCTCGAAGATGCCATTGCGGCTTTGAAAGGGAAATTGACTGGCGACATGTTTGCCGACATGGAAGCCCGAGACCAAATTCACAACCTGGAAATGCAGCTGAAAGGCGTCAAACCAATCGATTCATTCATCGACTGCGTCGGCTGCGGCAGTTAATTCAGAGTTTTGTCCAGATACTTTATCATCTACAAACCCTTTGGGGTATTGACACAATTCACCGGAGAGGAGCCCACATTGGCTTCTCTCGGTGTTTTTCCTCCGAACGTCTATCCCGTGGGCCGACTCGACAAGGACAGCGAAGGCCTGTTGCTTATCTCGGACGACAAGGTGCTCAATCATCACTTGCTTAATCCTCGATTTGGACATCAACGTACGTATTGGGCTCAAGTGGAGGGCATTCCAACTCCCGAGGCTTTGGCTCAACTTAGATCCGGCGTTGTCATTTCGATCGATGGTCGAGACTATAAAACAAAGCCCGCTTTGGCTAAAATCCTGGATCCCGTTCCTGAATTACCCGAGCGAAATCCACCCATACGCTATCGGGCATCGATTCCTGATATTTGGATTGAATTGACTTTGATCGAAGGAAAAAATAGGCAGGTGCGAAAAATGACAGCTGCGGTTGGTTTCCCCACCCTTCGATTGGTTCGCTTTTCCATGGAAAAAATCAACATCAAGGGGATGAAAGTGGGTGAAATCATTGAATTGGACGAACAAACGGTCTATCATCAATTGGGTCTCACGGGTTTTGCAAAGACCGCTGAACAATCCAAAACGAACCGAAAACCCCGTAGGTCTTAAAAAATCCTAAATACCGTTTATTTTTTGGGCAATACCGCTGCTAAGATTTAAGATTGTTGGTTGGTTCAAATTCCCCTATTTTAGGCTCACCGTTTAGGTATATAAAACTTGTATTTCATGCATCAGGAAAAAATCGCTGAGGTCATTCAGGAAGTAAAAAAAGTAGTAGTCGGTCAGGACAAGATGGTCAATCGTCTCCTGATTGGCCTGTTTACCAATGGACATATTTTGTTGGAAGGTGTGCCGGGATTGGCTAAGACGCTGACCGTGAATACGCTTGCAAAAGTACTTCACCTGGATTTCAACAGAATTCAGTTTACGCCGGATTTGCTCCCTTCAGATTTGATTGGGACGATGATTTACAACCAACAGAACGCAAGTTTTGAGGTGAAAAAGGGCCCTATCTTCGCGAATGTGATTTTGGCGGATGAGGTGAACCGGTCTCCGGCAAAGGTTCAGTCGGCCTTGCTGGAAGCCATGCAGGAAAAGCAAGTGACCATCGGTGAGACGACTTTTACGCTCGATCGGCCATTTTTGGTTTTAGCAACGCAAAACCCGGTAGATCAGGAAGGAACCTACCCACTTCCTGAGGCGCAGGTGGATCGATTCATGATGAAAGTCCATATCGACTACCCCAATAAGGCGGATGAAATGGAAGTCATGCGCCGCATGTCCAACATGCAATACACTTCTGAGGTACGACCGATCCTTTCTAAGCAGGACATTTTTGATATCCGTAATGGCATCAATGCAGTGAATATTGCAGAGCCACTGGAGAATTACATTATTGAATTGGTCTTTGCCACAAGGTTCCCATTACAGTATGGCCTCAAGGACGAGGCGAAGTACATCATGTTTGGGGTATCCCCTCGTGCAAGTATCAATTTGAATCTTGCTGCAAAAGCTGTTGCTTTTATGGATGGCAGAGATTACGTATTGCCGGAGGACATCAAAGAAATCGCCGAAGATGTGCTCAATCACCGGATTTTGCTCAACTATGAGGCAGAAGCCGATAATGTCGACACGCGAACACTCGTAAAAACACTGTTAGAAAAAGTTCCGATTAATAAAACGGTAACATTGAAATAATACAAAAACCAAGTTTAAAGGCTTTCCGATATGAAAGCCTTCTTTTTTGGTATCTACTGTTAATTCAAGATTAAATTCTGTCTGGTTTTTTAAAAAAAGCATAA
>CAYTXN010000273.1:0-4869 GCA_964441195.1 uncultured Limnohabitans sp. | reverse complement strand
ATCATGGGTCAATCCGGTGGCGGTGCCAAAGTCACCTGCACCATGGCCATGCCGGCATCTAAAGGCTTGGTTAACAAGGGTGTAGCACTGAGCGGAAGTATGCTCAAAGCAAATGATCAGGAATACAGCCGCAAACTGGGACAATTTGTGATGGAAGAAGCCGGGCTTACGCCTGCAACTTTGGATAAACTACATGAAATATCCTGGCGTGAATACATTGACATTGCCAACAAGGCGATGGATCGTATGCGAAAAGAAAATCCACAACCGGGATTCAGAGGTGGATTTGGCCCTGTCGCCGATGGGGTGAATGTGCCAAAAGGAGAGTTTTTCAGCAATCCAAATGATCACACAGCAGATATGCCACTAATGATCTGCACGACTTTCCATGAATGGGGAGCTACCCGTACCAACCCCAAATTGGAAGCAGCTGGAGAAGCCGAAATTATCGAAGCCATGAAGCAGCGATTTGGAGACAAAGCCGGAGAAGTGTATAAAGCCTATTCAGCTAACTTCCCTGGAAAAAAACCTGCAGAAATCATGACTTTGGCTGCATCCAATCGCCAAAATGCAGTCGCTTGTGGGAATGCCAAGTCCAAGCAAAAAGCCCCGGTTTATATGGCTTGGTTTGGCTGGGAACCGAATCTGTACAACGGCCGTATGCGTGCTTTTCACTGCATAGACATTTGCTTTTGGTTTGACAATACGGACAGAATGTATACCCATACCGGAGGTGGAAAACGTCCAAGGCTCCTTTCGGAAAAGATGTCTTCGTCACTTTTGGCTTTTATGAAAACAGGTAATCCAAACGCCGGAGCGCTTCCAAACTGGCCAAAATTCACTGCACAGGAAGGAGAGGTGATGGTCTTAACGGATACTCCGGAGGTCAAAAATGATCCGGATCGGAATGCAAGACAGGCTCTTGCATAAAGCTAATGCTATAACCCCTGTGGTTTTTCATACGTTTGGAGTTTGGTAAAGTCAGCGAGCTTTTGCTTTTTGACTTGCCAAATCCAAACTGTTTTTATATGATACAAAAGAAACATTTTCCATCAATAGCACTCGGATTTGTTGTGGGTGCTTTTGGTTACTGGACAGCAGACTTTTCCGAAGATGGGGAATTTGCTCGGGTCATCTATTCGATTTTAGGTCCTGGGGCTTTTATTTGTTCAGTAATTTCTTTTTCACTTCGAAAAAAATCCCCCGGCTTTATCGCCCTTTTGATCAGTTTAGGAATCATGCTTGGGATGCTCTCCAAAATCCTCTACGATGTCGCTCAAGATTCCTCTTCTCACGATATGTTGCCATTTGAATTGTTGTTGGGCTTGGTGATCGTACTTCCCGCAGCATTTCTAGGTTCATTTTTAGTTTGGGGTATATTCCAGATTGCCGGAAAAAATTGAGGCTTTCCTGCCTGAATGGATTATTTAATGAGACTTTTCTAAGCAATTGATTTAACTTATCGCCTTCAAAATTTAAAACCATGTCCGACTTTAGAAACTATAAAGTTCCTTACGAACTTACACCAGAATACTCCAAACCCGTTGCCTATTTCTCCATGGAATTCGCCATCCATCAACCCCTAAAAATCTACAGTGGGGGACTTGGATTTCTTTCCGGATCTCATTTGCGAAGCGCCTATGAGCTCAAGCAAAACCTGATTGGAATCGGAATTCTATGGAAATACGGCTACTACGATCAGGGTCGAAATCAGGACCAAACATTGAAAGCAGAGTGGTACGAAAAAACCTACAGCTTCTTGGAAGACACCGGAATCAAATTTACTGTTCCAGTCCACAATCAGCCGGTATGGGTGAAAGCATGGTATCTCCCTCCAACGACTTTCAAAAGTGCTCCACTTTTCCTCTTGAGTACTGATCTTCCAGAAAACGATTACCTAAGTCAAACCATCACGCACCGCCTATACGACGCTGATACTGCCGCCAAAATCGCTCAAATGATGATTCTAGGTTTAGGTGGAGCAAAACTGATTGATGAGCTAAACTTCAATCCTGAAGTCTATCATCTCAATGAAGCGCATGCCGTTAGTAGCGTTTTTTACATGATGAAAAAATTTGGAAGCAAGGAAGAAGTCCAAAAACGCCTCGTATTCACAACCCACACTCCTGAAGAAGCCGGTAATGAAAAGCATGATTTTGCGCTTTGCGATAAGATGGGCTATTTCTATGGTCATTCCATTGCAGAAGTTCATATGCTGACGGGAATAATGGGGGATCAATTCAACCACAGTTTAGCCGCCTTGAGATTTGCCAGAAAAGCAAATGGAGTGAGTAAGCTTCACGGAGAAGTCAGCCGAAAAATGTGGGGACACTACCCGAACATCCCAGAAATCCAGTCCATCACAAATGCTCAAAACTGGAATTATTGGGCTGATAAGCAACTTTTTAGATTTATGGAAGAGGGAGATAATCCTGGATTCGATGATCGCAAGCGGCACTTGAAAAAGCGGGCTTTTGAGATCGTAGCTGATCAAACCGGGAAGTTGCTTGATCCCGATGTGTTGACCATCGTTTGGGCAAGAAGATTCGCTGCATATAAGAGACCAGAATTGATTACCAGAGACATAAGGAGATTTGATGCGCTGATGCGAAATACGGATCGACCTATTCAAATTATCTGGGCAGGAAAACCTTATCCCATGGATTATGGCGCGATCAGTGTATTCAACCAACTGGTGCATTTGAGTAAAAACTATAAAAACGTCGCAGTCTGTGTCGATTATGAATTGACTCTCAGCAAGCGACTAAAGCAGGCCTCAGACATCTGGTTAAATAACCCCCGAGTACCTCGTGAAGCTTCCGGGACAAGTGGCATGACCGCCTCTATGAATGGTGCGATCAACTTCAGCACAGATGATGGTTGGATTTGTGAATTTGCCAGACATGGGGAAAACTCTTTTATCATTCCTCAAGTGGATTATCACAACTTAAGCGTTCAGGATCAGGATGAAGAGGATTTGGAACACATGTATGATATCCTCGAAAACCAGATCATCCCAATGTACTATGAAAATAAGCGTAAGTGGAGAGATATGGTCCAAGCAGGGATGCACGATGTTCGATACGAATTCGAAAGCAATCGAATGGCGAAAGAATACTATGAATTGATGTATTCTGAATAAGATATCTCATAAAAAAAAATTGAAGTCCGGGTAAATAGCTCGGACTTTTTTGTTTTACCCTGATCTTCAAAACTTAATAATTACTTTTTTTATATTATCGTTCTATCAAGATCACCCTTTCATGAATTCCTTTGATTACATCATCGTAGGAGCAGGTTCGGCAGGTTGCGTTCTTGCCAATCGCCTTTCCGAAAATCCCCAAAACTCTGTTTTACTAATCGAAGCAGGCGGACCTGACAAAAAACTAGAAATCGGAATCCCCGCTGGATATGCAAAACTTCACCGATCTGAGGTGGATTGGGGATTTTGGACTGAACCACAGGAATTCGTCAACAATAGAAAACTCTATTTGCCAAGAGGAAAAGTCCTGGGCGGTTCAAGCTCTACCAATGCCATGGCTTATGTAAGAGGTAATAAGGCAGACTTTGATGAATGGGAAAACTTGGGAAATCAAGGCTGGGGATATGAGTCGATTTTATCCTATTTCAAAAAATCAGAGCATAATGAAGACCTTCAGAATGAATTCCACGGCCAAAATGGCCCGCTTCATGTCTCATTTGCCAAGAGCCATCAAACCCCATTTGCAAAGGCATTTGTAAAAGCTTGTGTCGAAGTAGGAATCCCAGAAAACCAAGATTACAACGGAGCAACTCAGGAGGGCGCTGGATTTTTTCAGTTTAACATTAAAGGAGGGAAGCGACATAGCACCGCCAGTGCGTTTCTCAAACCCGTAATTGGAAGAAAAAATCTCGAAATATTAACCCACACCCAAGTCAAAAAAATTCTGATCAAAAATGACCGAGCAATCGGCGTTGAATTTTTCACCGGGAAAAATTCCATTGATGCGGCTTTTGCGAAAAAGGAGGTGATTCTAAGCGCAGGAGCTTTTCATTCCCCACAACTCCTTATGGTATCAGGAATCGGGGAACCTGAAGAATTGAAAAAAAGAGGAATCGATCTTGTCAAATCTCTTCCTGCAGTCGGTAAAAACCTTCAGGACCATCTATTCTTCCCAGTATCTGCTTTATCTTCCACGAGAGAAGGCTTCAATCATCACTTGAGTCCATGGAATCAATTCATTGATCTAATTCAATATTTGTTTACGCATCGTGGTGTGATGACTTGCAGTCCCTTGGAGGCGGTGGCTTTTTACTCCACTCAAAAAAATAAACCTGTCGATTTCCAACTTCACTTTTCACCGATACAGGCAGGAGTTGATGGAAAAACCGACATGTATGACTTAAACACCTATCCAACCACGGATGGCTTTACCATTCTGCCAAGTCTACTTAAACCAAAAAGCGTAGGGTATGTTGGTCTTAATTCCCATCATGCGACTGATGCTCCGATCATTCAACCTAACTTTCTCTCACAAGAAGAGGATCTACAAACGTTAATCGATGGAGCCAAAAAGGCCCTTGAGATTTTTTCCCAGGATTCCTTTTCTCCTTATTTTAAAAGTCTCGTTTGTCCACTGGATCAGTCAGATGAAGAAATTGCGGCGCACATCCGCGAAAAGGTAGAAACCATCTATCATCCGGTAGGAACCTGCAAAATGGGAAATGATGCCGACTCCGTAGTTAATTCGCAGCTTCAAGTGAATGGAATCGAAGGCTTAAGAGTGGCAGATGCCTCAATCATGCCGAGAATTGTGGCCGGCAATACCAACGCGGCGGTAATTATGATTGGTGAAAAAGCAGCTGATATGATTCTAAAGGATTCGGAAG
>CAYTXN010000272.1:0-4873 GCA_964441195.1 uncultured Limnohabitans sp. | reverse complement strand
TGGAACCTCTACGTCCCGAAATTCGAATACTGTACGGACAACGCAGCCATGATTGCCATGGCCGCACATTACAAATATGGCAAAGGGGAATTCGTCGGGCTCGACGTGACTCCTCTAGCAAAAATGAAACTCTGATTATGGCTAAGTCCAACCGTTTTGAAAAATTTGTCAACATCAAGAATAAGAAGGCAAACTTTCAGTTTGAGTTCATTGATACCTATGTGGCTGGTTTGATGCTGACTGGGACTGAGATCAAGTCTATTCGAGAAAGCAAGGTGTCATTGACCGAAGCATTTTGCATTTTTTTGGACGGTGAGTTATACATTCGTCAGATGCACATTGCCCCCTACAGTATGGCAGCAAGCTACAATCACGTGGCGGTGAGAGACCGGAAGTTGCTTTTGAAGAAAAAAGAAATGGAAAAGCTCGAAACTAAGTCGGCCGAAAAGGGGCTGGCAATCATTCCGGTTCGTATATTTATCAATGACCGTGGACTGGCAAAATTGGAAATTGCACTGGCACGGGGAAAGAAAACACACGATAAACGTCAGGATCTGAAGGAACAAGATGCAAAAAGAGAGCTCCAGCGAATGGCCTTTGATTGATGCATACGGGATATGTCGTCAGACTATCCTTCCAGTTTACCGCCAACCGACTTTTGATTCCGCACTGGTCAGTCAGCTGCTTTTTGGCGAATGCTACCAAATAAATGGATTGACCTCGGACCGACAATGGTTTAGGGTCTATCATGAAGACACCGGCATGGGAGGTTGGGTTTGGGCCAAACTAATAAAGGAAATTACCGGAGATGAATACCGGAAATTTCTCAACCAGGATTTTCAAATCGTAACCAGCCCGATTGCTGCCATCGAATACCTCGGCACAAACCTCTACTTACTTCCCGGAAGTCGCCTTCATTTCAGTGAACTGGAACTTTTCAACTGGCAGGATCACATCGGATTTACGGGAACATTTCGTCCACATGCGGTGCGGGCAACTCGTGAAGAATTGCTTGAAATCGGTCTTCGCTACCTCAATGCGCCTTTTCAAGCCGGAGGACGAAGTATTTTTGGCTTGGACGAGGAGTTGGGTTTTTCTCTGATTTTTGCGATAGCAGGATATTCTTGGATCTCCGGTAAAATTCCCGGGAAGAGCGTTACACCCGAAGAAGCTGTTCCAGGAGACTTGTTTGTTTTCAGGGACTTGGAAAAACAGGAATCCCACTTTGGCCTGTTTTTGGGAGCTGAAGAAATTCTCTGGATGGATAACAAAATGAAAGTCTCCGATTTGGATGAATGGGAAGATTTTTTGAGAAACAATACTGGCGAACAAGTCGTTTTTGACGCTAGATCAATCGTGGGATAAGGTATGGAAAAGCGGGTTTTGGTACTAAACTTAGATCATTCGCCGGTGGCAGTCGTGCCGGTGCAGAAAGCCATTGTGCTTTGTCTTTTGGAAAAAGCCAATATTCTCTCCACTTATGAGCTGCTACAAATCAGAACTGTGGATCGAAGTTTTGATTATCCTGCCGTAATTCGATTGAACCATTATAAAAACATTCCTTTTCGGGGCGTTTTGCTCAACCGAAATAACCTTTTCAAGAGAGATAACGGTGAATGCCAATATTGCGGCAGTAAAAGACACCTGACCATTGATCATATTATTCCCAAGTCAAAGGGAGGAAAAACCAATTGGACCAATCTGATTACAGCCTGTAACCGATGCAATGTGAACAAAGGCGACAAAACCCCTGAGCAAGCGGGTTTGGAGTTGCGAACCGAACCATTCAAACCTTCACTTTCTTATTTTTTGGCAGAATATGCAGAACGGCAAGCAGAGGAGTGGCTGCCGTTTTTGTCGAGTAGAATCATAAATTCTTAGGCTTCTTCAATATTCATTATTCGACATTCGAAGTTCGAGATTTTGCTTTAAAACGAGAGTAAAAATTACCTGCGAGGGTAGAACGAGAGTAAAAAAATAAAAATTTTACCTTCGTAGGGTGAATAATTTTTTTTTACCTTATGAACCTTCCCCTCGAAACATTCTCCCCAAAATCCCGACAGGAATGGCGGGACTGGCTGCAGGAAAATCACGACAAGAAGCAGTCTATTTGGCTGATTTACTTCAAAAAGGAATCCAAACAGTCCTCAGTCGTTTACAATGATGCGGTGGATGAGGCACTTTGCTTCGGTTGGATAGATAGCAAATCCAAACCTATTGATTCGGATCGGTACATGCAGTTCTTCTGCAAAAGAAAACCCAAAAGTGTCTGGTCAAAGATCAATAAGGCGAAAATTGAACGACTCACTGAAGAAGGATTGATGACCCAAGCTGGGCTTGATTGCATTGAAGTGGCCAAGCAAAATGGTTCATGGACGATCCTGGATGATGCAGAGGAATTGGTCATTCCAAAAGATTTGGAAGAAGCTTTTCAGTTAAAACCTAATGCAAAGAACTACTTCCTGAACTTGAGCAGATCTGACAAACGCAATATACTCTCCTGGCTAGTTCTTGCGAAGCGTCCTGAGACCCGACAGAATCGAATCGATGAAATCGTCACCCTTGCTGCACAAAGCCAAAAACCTAAGCAATTCCGGGGTAAAAATCGCTGATTCAAGAACTTACAGTTTTAGCAGACCGTAGAAATCTGTGGATTAACTTTCAGTCTATTCTCACTATTTCAAGAGCGCTATGATAATCAAAGTGAAAAACACCCCAACCAATGATGAGCTCATTGCACTTCTCCAGAAAGAATTGCCGAGTGATTACAGCGTGCGGGAGTTTGGTCTGGGTAAGAAAACTGTCATGATTAAGAAATCTGCCTTCATAGGTGCTCAGATCACTGTGAGGAAAAATGAAATTGCCGTAGATGAATCAACACCATCCGTGGCAGGAGGAACTTTGTCAAGTCTGGCGATGATCGAATTGGCCAGTCTAATTGTTTTTATTTTCGCAAGTGGCAGTGCAACTCGGTCAAAAATGCAAAATTTTGAAAGGGAGATGGCGAGCTTAATTAATGAAAAATACAACTGATGAAGAAAGCATTAATTCTAATTCTTTTGATTGCAGTTTTTGGCTGTACAGATACATCTGATCAACCGATTCCTTTGAGCTTAGAAGGCAAATGGGTCGATCAGCTGACTAAAACCGATACACTGGAGTTTCTAAGATTGGAGGATGGAAGTTCACTTTTGAATTTGAGAAGAGGAAAACAAACTCAAAATGGGACTACTTTACCTAAAATAGGTTCTGGACTTTACACTTTTTCGATAAATAAAGACAACATTAAGCTTCAATATTCCTTATCAAGTTTTTACAATCCAACAGATTACTATTTTCGTCAAAATGCGCTCGAGTTGAAGATTGGAAGGTTTTTTGATTCAGAAAACAGTTCGGATGTGTTGACTTTTAGGAAGATCAAGTAATTTGACTTTTGGTTCAGCTCCGAATTTTAGCCACCCAACTCAACCCAAATCCCACCAAGAAAATTGTCAGCGTTCCCATCACGATAGTCATATTCGTATGAAGCGGATTGGCAAAGGTTTCAGGGAATCCATTTTGAATCAAGATTGCCGATAAACTCATCCAGCCAATCACCAATACTCCCAGAAACACAGCGAAAACAGCCTGTGGGTTCTTGGCTTTGGACAATAATCCCAGAAAGAAAAGCCCCAATATTCCCCCGCTGAAAATCGAGGAAAGAGCCCACCATGCTTCCAAGGCACTGTTGACTCCATTGAAAGCCAAACCAACCACGATACTCAGCAAACCCATAATTAGGGAAGCAAGCCGTAAAACTCGAAGTGAAAGCTTTTCCGAAGGATTGGGATGGATGTATTTGCTGAAATGATCGGATAGTATCACCGTCGCCGAACTGTTGATGCTCGTGGATACGGTACTCATGCCGGCGGCAAATATGGACGCGATCAGTAAACCTGTGACTCCAACCGGGAGTTGATTGACGATGAAATGCGGGAAAACTTTGTCTCCTGCCATTCCTTCCGGAAGTAATTCGGGTTGTGCTTGATAATAGGCAAATAGGGCAGTTCCAATAAAGAAGAAAACCAAAGAAACCGGCACATAGAGTAAGCTTCCCAGCCATGTGGATTTTTTAGCTTCTGATTCGGTTTTGGCAGTCAAGTAGCGCTGTACATAGCTTTGGTCAATCCCGAAATTCTGGAGATTGATAAATAAGCCATAGACCAAAATCATCCAAAATGTAGAGGTTGAAAAGTCGAGTTTGAAACTACCCAAACTGAACTTATCCGCTTCATTTGCAATACTGAAAATAGAGGAAGGTCCCTCAGGCATCCCGAAGAAAATTACGCCCAAACAGGCCAAAGCACCGCCAATCAATATGATTCCCTGAACGGCATCCGTCCAAATTACAGCTTCGATTCCGCCCCACATCGAATAAATGACCACGCTTATCCCCGTCACGATGATGATGCTTGGAATACTCCAACCCAACAATGCATTCATCGGCAAGGCGAGCAAATACATGATTGCGCCCATTCTAGCCAATTGTGTCAGCAAATAGCAAATGGAAGCATAAATCCTTGCCCAAGCTCCGAACCGCTGCTCGAGGTAGAAATAGGCTGATTCGCTTTTGAGTCGGCGATAGAGTGGCACGAAGTACTTCACCGCTATCCAAGCCGCAAGAGGTATGGAAAGGCTGAAAACAAACCCGTTCCAATTGCCGGAAAAGGCATTTCCGGGTAATGCCAAAAAGCTAATGCTACTCACAAATGTGGCAAAGATCGACATTCCGATGGCCCAGGCCGGAAGTCGGCTTCCTCCGGTCGTGAAGTCGCTTGCTGTCCGCTTTCGGAAAGAAAAAGAAACGCCAAACCCGACAATTGCCAACATGTAT
>CAYTXN010000271.1:0-4884 GCA_964441195.1 uncultured Limnohabitans sp. | reverse complement strand
TGTAATCGACCATTCTTCTTGCATCTGCTTCGCTTAGCGATGGATGCGCGCTCATGCCATGATCTCCCCAAACGCCAGCGCCTCCGTTGATGATTTTGCCGATGAGGTATTTGGTGTTTTCCTCTGAGTTTGGATACTTTTCTGCAACAGCCTCATAGCTTGGACCGATAGACTTCTCCGCATATTGGTGGCAAGACTTACAGTCACTGGCTTCGATAAGGTTTTTGCCAAGATTCAAAATAGCTGCGTTTTCTACACCACTTTGCTTGGAAGCGATCTCGATTGGATCAAATCCTGCAGGAACGTAATCAAAAGTCACAGCCACTTCTTCGGCTTTGATTTTTCCGTCTGCTGTGCTTCCGTCTTCCCTGTCAGCTACTGCGATAGAGTATTCCAATTCTTTATCACCAAACCAGAAACTGCGATTTATATCTCCAATATCAATTTTAATTACCGGAGGCTCATTGCCCGCAATCACTTCAAGTGAGGATGAATTTGTCTCACCTTTTGTGTCTGTGACAGTCAGATTAACTTGGTAAGTTCCGGCTTCAGAGAAGGTGAAATTTGGATTTGTTTCCGTCAAAGTCTGATCAAATCCGGCTCCGTTGGTGATTTTCCATTCGTAGGAAAGTTTGCCCTGATCATAGTCATCGAAGTCGTTCGTTCCTTCTGAACTGAAATTGACAGCCAATGGAACGGCTCCGGAGGTTTTGTCAGCAGCAACACTCACGTTTGGTTTGCGATTGCCTTTATTGAATTGAATTTTGATAAGGCGTGAATTTGCATTGCCGCGAAACCAAGCCGAACCGTATTCCAAGATATAAAGCGAGCCATCCGGTCCGAAGTCCATATCAATTGCAGAGCTGAAAGTTTCAGCGGGAAGGAAGCGTTCCATGCTTTCGTAATCACCATTTTCATTCATGGTTACGGCATAGATCCAACCCCGCATGAAATCTACAATCAGCCATTTACCCTCATAATAGGAAGGGAAAACGTAAGGCGATTCTGCTTTGAAGTCTGCTTTTCTGAAAACTGGTCCCCCAGTAGCACTTCTTCCAGAGCTTCCCAATTGTGGAAATACTTCTGAGACGCCATAAGGATAATAGATCATCGCAGGAACCACCGGAGTTGGCAATTCGCGCAGACCTGTATTATTTACTGATTCATTGACTGGGGCATTGACATCGTAAGGAGCGCCATAGGAGCTATCTGCGTGATTGTGTCTGTTGTAGGCGAAATTTTCTCCAATAAAATAAGGCCAACCGAAGAATCCGGGACCTTTTGCCTGGTTGAATTCGTCGTATCCTTTTGGTCCCCAAATGGAATCTACCGAAGCATCCGGCCCGACTTCACCCCAATAGAGGTAGCCGGTTTTACTGTCAAGTGTTGGTCTCCACGGGTTTCTGTGACCCATGGTGTAAATCTCAGGTCTTGTTTTTTCTGTTCCCGGAGGGAAAAGATTGCCTTCTGGTATGGTGTAAGTTCCATCATCTTCAGGATGAATTCGGAGGATTTTTCCTCTCAAGTCGTTGGTGTTTCCGGGAGCGCGCTGATCATCGGCATTTTCCATTCCCGGTCTTTCGTCCAGATTGGATGAGCCTTCACGCGGATTGACGGTATTGTTTCCTACTGTTAAAAATAGGTTTCCTTCTGCGTCAAAGACCATTCCGCCACCAGTATGGCAGCATTCCTGACGTTGAGTAGGGACTTCAAGTACGATTTTCTTGGAGGATTCGATGAGTTCGTTTCCTTTCAGCTCCCATCTTGCCAATACGTGCTTTGCATCCGTCGGATCGGCGTAATACATGTAAATCCAGTTGTTGGTAGCGTAGTCTGGATGAGCGATTACACCCATCAGTCCTTCTTCTGCTTCCCGCACCACGCCTTCTTTGTTGGTGTATTTTGTGTTGACTGGGATGGTGGCGACAAGTGTTACCTCACCGGTTTTTTCATCCAAAATCTTCACTCCACCCTTCCGCTCAACGAAGAGAATTCGGCTGTCGGGCAAAAAAGTCATTTCCATCGGCTCGTCCATGCCTTCGGTCAAAACCACTTTCGTGAAGCGGTTGTCCTCTGGCTTGACGCTGGAATCGTCTTCGGTTTTGCAGGATAAAATTCCCGCACCCAGGAAAAGCACCGGAAGTACTCTCCAAAGTAATTTGATTAACATAGGTTTTTGAGTTTGAAGTAAATTTCTGTCGAAGACATTTTTTCTATTGTCTCAATTTTGAACATAAGAATCACAAATTCCAATAGTTATTTCTGAGACGGTCATAAAGCAGGATAAATGAAAAGAGGAAATGATTGATAGTTTGGGGGATAAGAAGTTTTTCACCAAAAATCTCACAGCATGATTACAAATCGATTTCTCCATTTGTCAAAAATTTCTAAAACCAATTTTCCATTTTCCTATATTTTGACACTAGTCAATTTAAAAATGAAAAAAATACTTCTCCTCCTTTTATTCCTACCGGGATTTTCCTTTTCACAGAATCACGAAGCGAACATCAAAAAAATCTTCGATGCTGAACTTTCTCAAGGGCATACCTATGAAAATCTCCGATACCTCACCAAAAATATTGGGCACCGACTTGCCGGATCACCCGGTGCGGCCGCTGCAGTAGAATGGACCAAACAATTGATGGAGAGCTACGGATTTGATACGGTTTACCTTCAGCCGGTGATGGTTCCGCATTGGATCAGAGGAGGAAAGGACATCGTCCGAATCACCAATTCTGAAAAACATGGTTCGCTTGAGCTGACCGCTTTAGCACTTGGAAATACTCAAGGAACAGGACCGGGAGGACTTTTAGGAGAGGTGATTGAAGTGAAAAGTCTAGATGAATTAAGAAACTTAGGAGCAAAAGCCCAAGGCAAAATCATTTTTCTAAACGGGGCAATGGATCCTACTAAAATAGACACGTTTGAAGCATATAGTGGGGCAGTCGGACTGCGTGGGGCAGGAGCTTCCGAGGCTTCTAAACTTGGAGCAAAAGGTGTGGTAATCCGATCTGTGACCAATCGAATCGATGATTTTCCCCATACTGGCAATCAACGCTACAACCCAGATTATCCAAAAATCCCGGCTATTGCGATCAGCACTAAATCGGCCGAACTTCTTAGCCAACTTCTCAGCGAGCAGCCAAACCTCAAGCTTTACCTCGAATCTCATGGTCAAATGCTGGAAGACAAGCTTTCCTACAATGTCATCGGTGAGATCCGTGGATCAGAAATACCGGAAGAAATTATCGCAGTGGGAGGTCACTTGGACTCTTGGGATGTAGGGGAAGGAGCGCATGATGACGGTGGTGGATGCATGCAGGGGATAGAAGTGCTGAGATTATATAAGGAGCTAGGCTGGAAACCAAAGCGAACTATTCGTGCGGTGATGTGGATGAATGAGGAAAATGGTCTTCGTGGAGGTCAGGAGTATGCTCGGGTGGCCAAAGAAAAAGGGGAAAAGCATATTGCTGCAATAGAATCTGACTCGGGGGCTTTTCTTCCTTTAGGTTTTTCATCTACCGGCACAGAGGAGCAAAAGGCAAAACTGTTGAGTTGGAGACCTTATTTTTTACCCTATCAAGTTTGGAATTTGGATAAGCCGGGTGGTGGAGCGGATATTGGACCTCTTCGGGATCAAGGTCCGATTCTGATTGGTTTGAAACCTGATTCCCAGAAATATTTCAACTTTCATCACACGGCTGCTGACGTATTTGAAGTGGTGGATCAGCGCGAACTGGAACTTGGTGCTGCGGCTATGGCAGCATTGGTGTATCTGCTAGAGCAAGAAGGGATTTGAAAAGAAACATTAACATTGTCTGATTTTGATGGAATCAATCGTTACCAAGGGTTTTTTGAAAAAAACCAGCAATATTTTATAGTTGAAAAACTCTAATGCTAAGGACTTTTAACTAATTTGAATTCAATAGAATAGATTAATTGAATTCTTAAAAGAAGGTTTGTCTGAAGTGAAAAATTAATAGTTTGATAACGCTATCTTTTTAATTTTTTCTCTGAAATTCTAAAAGAAAGGCTGTTCTTGCAGGAAATTTTTAACCCCAAAAGGGGTTTATATTACTCAAGTGATGGCCAAAGTGAAGGTGAGTGTGTTGATGGCGGTTTTTAATACCCCATTTGAACTGGTGAAAAGAGCGCTGGATTCAGTTATTAATCAGGATTTTAAGGATTTTGAACTTTTGGTTATTGATGATGGAAGCTCGGTTGAATTGAGTCAGGTGTTTATTCAATACTGCGCCAATCACCAAGATAAAATCAGCTATATCCGAAGCAGAAACGAAGGCCAATCCTTTGCCATCAATCGGGCAGTCCATTTTGCAAAAGGAGAATACATTACCATCATCGATGCAGATGATGAGTATAAGCCCAATCACCTGTCAACTTGCCTTCAAGAAATGAAACATGCGGACTTAATTTCCTCTCTGACAGAGACGATAGTTTCCAGTAATGAGGATTATTATGTGGCCGATAAGCATGATTTGCATAAAAATATCCATGTAGACGATTGTATTCTTTTTGCTACGCTTTTTGGCAAAAAGGAAGTTTTCAAAAGCATTCGTTTCAAAAATCAGTATTCTGCGGATTCCAGTTTTTACGAGCAGGCCGCTAAGAAATACACCGTTAAAAAATCCCAGAAGAGGACTTATATATATTATCGGAATCTCGCATCCAGCATTACGGCTCTTCATAAAAAAAGTAGGGCATTGAGTTCCTAATCAATGGATTTGAATTCAGGTAATATTATTTGTGCTTCACTTTTCACAGGAAATTTCGATGTGAATCGGAATGAGATGTTGCCTCCTGATGATTTCCAAATTATCGAAAAGTGGTGTTCTTCCATTCAAAATCTTGGATTGCAGGGGATCG
>CAYTXN010000270.1:0-4898 GCA_964441195.1 uncultured Limnohabitans sp. | reverse complement strand
TTCCAAACGGTGAAGTTTGGAGCCGTGAGGAAATCAAGATTCGTAAAGACATGATCGAGGAGGCCGGATTAACCTGGTCCGTGGTCGAATCTGTCCCAGTCCATGAAGTCATTAAAACGAGAACTGGAGACTTCGAGCAAATCATTGAAAACTATAAAGAAACGCTTCGAAATCTTGCTGCCGAAGGGGTTTATACAGTTTGCTACAACTTCATGCCGATTCTTGACTGGACACGTACTAATCTGGAATTTGAGCTTCCAAACGGAGCAAAGGCACTCTTATATGAAAAGAAAGCAGTTCAGGCTTTTGACTTATTCATTCTCAATAGACCTGAAGCCACTTCAGAATATTCAGCCGAAGAAATAGCGGAAGTTAAATCTTACTATGAAGGATTATCTCACGATCAAAAGCAACTGATCAAAGAAAATATTCTCAAGGGATTACCAGGTTCAGAAATCGGCTATACCATGGATGAGTTTCGGGCCATGCTTAAAACTTACGAAGGCATCGACGCTAAAAAACTTGGGGAACATCTTCGTTTATTCTTGGATGCAGTGACTCCTGTTGCCGAAGAAGTTGGCGTCTACCTATGCATTCACCCCGATGACCCTCCTTTTTCACTTTATGGACTTCCGAGAGTAGTCAGTACGGCTTCCGATGCTCGAAGAATCCTTTCCGAAACGCCAAGTCATCACAATGGACTGACTTTCTGCACCGGTTCATACGGTGTCAGAGCGGATAATGACCTTCCCGCTATGGTGAGGGAGTTTGGAGATCGAATTCATTTCATTCATTTGCGCAGCACCAAAAGAGATGCAGCGGGAAACTTCTACGAAGACAATCACCTCGAAGGAAATGTACCGATGGTGGCAGTGATTGATGAGATTCTGAAAGTGCAGGAAAAGCGTGGCAAAAGCCTTCCAATGCGTCCGGATCATGGCCATCAGATGTTGGATGATTTGCATAAAAAGACGAATCCAGGCTATTCCGCCATTGGCCGACTCAAAGGTCTCGCTGAGATTCGAGGAGTAGAAGAAGCTTTGCTTTGGGTTAAGAAGTCGGGAAGTTAGGAAGTCGGGAAGTTAGGAAGTTGGGAGGTTTGGAGGTTGGGAAAACTTCAATATTCTAATCACATCGATTAAACTTATTAGTAATTAATTCTTGATATTTCAATAAATCCACTTGAAATCAATTCAGGTGGATTTTTTCATTTTGAATTGAATCCAAATCTTACCCAATTATCTTCAAATCCTATGAACGAAACCTACGAACCTTTACCCCAAACCTATCTTGAAATTCAAAAAGCCACCGAAGAAAGTGGATTTACAATGGCCTCTGATTTATCTGCTTGTTCCTTCCTTCGCACTTTGGCGGGCACAAAGCCTGGGGGAGATTTCTTGGAACTCGGAACCGGAACAGGGCTTTCTACTGCTTGGGTTTTGGAAGGTATGGACCAAACCTCAAACCTTATCTCAATTGACTTTGATGATTCGGTTTTGTCCATTGCCCAACAATTTTTAGGCAGTGATTCTCGCCTGAAACTGGAATTGATCGATGGGGAAAAATGGGTGGAAGCCAACAGGGAGACTCGCTTTGATTTTATTTTCGCCGATACTTGGCATGGCAAATATCTTATGCTCGACGAAGTACTGGAAATGCTAAAAATCGGTGGATTGTATATCGTGGACGATATGTTGCCACAACCAAATTGGCCTGAGGGACATGCTGAAAAAGCGGAAAAATTTGTCGAAAAACTGGAATCCTTTCCAAATCTGAATGTAACAAAACTCAATTGGTCCACGGGGATTATTGTGGCTACAAGGAGGTATTGATTTGTATTCAATAATTTCAATGTAAATAAAGCTTGTGGATGACACGGATCACCTCAGATTGTAAAATTTATCAGTGTCTTTCTGTATCTGTGTCTATCTGAGAAATCTGTGAGAGAATAAATCCAAGGGATCTTTTATAGATTATCTGATATTTATAAAAATCCTCTCTCCAAATGACCCGATTTTATTCCAAACGAGACCTTCATTTCCAGCTTTTTGAAAATCAAAACTGTCTGGAATTAACCCAACTCCCCTACTTTGCAGATCATTCTGAGGAGACATTTAAACTGGTTTTAGACTCAGCTGAGCAGATTGCCGAGAAGTCTCTTCGCACACTTCTCTCCGAAATGGATCGCAATGAGCCTCAACTTATAGCTGGAAAAATTCGGATTCACCCCGGAATGAAAGCTATTATCCGTCAGTTTGGAGAGGATGGCTGGATCAATTCACTTTTCCCCTACGAAGAAGGCGGTCAGCAACTTCCGTGGACAATCCATATCACTGCAGGATTTATCTTCCAAGCAGCAAATTACTCAGCTAGCGTTTTTCCGTTTTTGACGACAGGTGCGACAAACCTGATTCGTACTTTTGGGTCAAAAGATCTGATCGATAAATTCACGCCGAATCTCTATTCCGGTCTTTGGCAGGGCACCATGGCTTTGACCGAACCTGATGCTGGAAGTTCGCTTTCTGACATTTCCACCGCAGCATTTCCAACTGAAAAACCGGAAGTATTCAAGATCAAAGGTCAGAAAATCTACATTTCCGCAGGCGATCACGACGCTTGCGAAAACATCATCCATCTGATGCTCGCAAGGATACAGGGCGCTCCTGCCGGTACCAAAGGCATTTCCCTTTTTGTAGTTCCAAAAAATCGAATTTCCGGTGAATCAAATGATGTCCTGACACAAGGCATCTACCATAAAATGGGTTACAAAGGAGCTCCTATCGCTCACCTGATGATTGGAAGCAATGATGATTGTGAAGGCTACCTCGTCGGAGAAGCGAATCAGGGACTCAAATACATGTTTCAGATGATGAACGAGGCGAGATTAGGAGTTGGGATGAATGCGGTGGGAATAGCGTCAGCAGCTTATCAGGCATCTCTAGCCTATGCCAAAGAACGGCCTCAAGGCAGAAAAGTGATCGAAAAAAAACTCAGCCAAGCCCAAGTTCCGATCATTGAACATGCCGATGTAAAGCGGATGTTGCTTTTCCAGAAAAGCGTAGTCGAAGGGTCATTGGCACTTTTGATTTATTGCGCAATCCTTTCCGATAAAATTGCGCATGAAGAAAACCAGATTCTGAAGAATGAGATGGAAGTGCTTTTAGATCTTCTGACGCCAATCGCCAAGAGCTATCCATCTGAAATGGGAGTTCATAGCACATCTGCTGCAGTTCAGGTTTTAGGAGGTGCGGGATATACCACAGATTTCCCGGTGGAGCAGTACTATCGGGAAGCACGAATCCACCCAATTCACGAAGGAACTACTGGAATCCATGGCTTGGATCTTTTGGGAAGAAAGGTTTTGATCCAGGAAGGTTTGGGCTGGAAGCTTTTGCAAAAGGAGATCGAGGCAACGATTGAATCCTCCAAAGAACTTTCAGAACTTGATTCCACTCAACAAACCTTTGAAAGCCAAGTTAGGAAATTCAATCACGCCGCTGCCCAATTGCTTTTCAAGATGAATCAAGGTCCAGAGGAATTCCTGGCAGATGCGACTCTATTTCTGGAAGCAACTGGAATCACCTGTATTGGTTGGATGTGGCTAAAGCAGGCAATCTCAGCTCAAAAATCATTGAATTCTGGAGCTTCCGAACAAGATTTCTATTTTGGTAAGATTGAAACAGCCCGCTACTTTATGGAATACGAACTCCCAAAAATCAATGGACTAATTGAGCGGTTTCATTCCAATTCCTATCCAACAATTGCGATGAGGAAGGAGTGGTTTTGAAATTTAAATCAATAAAAGAAAATAAAACCTCCTCCCCATCTATTTTTTTATTGACCACTAATCCCGAAGATCGATCCATTCCTCAAAAAACCCCCTCTAATTTCTCAAAACAGAGGAATTAGGAGTATTATGGAATAATGTTTGCCAACTAATAATTTTTAATTTACCCAAAGTTGAAAGCCCCGTTTAGTTAAAATTTCCAGGATTGCATTTGCCATGAAAAAATTACCTCTGATTCTTCTTGCTGCCTTTTTAGTGCTTTTTTCACTAGGCGCGCTGGCAACAGAAGAATATATGCCCGCCATTAAAAAGCAATTAAAAGAGACCTATTCCGCACTAATAACTACGCCTCCTCCGCCAAAACCAGTTGAGAAATTCGAACCAATTATCGCAGAAGTACCTACTCCCGACCTTAAAATAGCTGTTCCGAAGCGAGAGATAATTAAGGAATATGACAATCACCTTGTCGCTGGTGAAAATAATGGGTTTGGTTTGATTGAAAGTAGTGAGCATTTTCAAAAATTGATCAATGAAAATAAGTTAGTGCCCATAAATCGGGGAACAGGTTACCAGGTTGCCCCACTTACACACAGCCATCCTTATGTCACTCCAAAATCAAAAGCTGTTCTCGAAGAGTTGGCCCTAGCATTTCAGACTTTATCCAAAAAAGAAAGTTTTTTTACGGTATCATCAGTTACCCGAACGCCAGAACAGCAACAGAGCTTAAGAAAGAGAAATAAAAATGCAACATCAGGCGTCAGTTCACACTCTTATGGAGTTTCCTTTGATATCTCTTATATCCGATTCAATGGAAAAAAGGGTTCAAACAGATCCGCTCAAAAAGACTTGGAATCCGTACTGAATGACTTTCAAGTAGCCAACAAAATATTCTTCATCAAGGAGCGAAAACAGTCCTGCTACCATATTACTGTGAGGTGATTTTTTTGGGAGTCGGAAGACGGGAGACCGAAAACTAATGACTGATATAGTTCAAAAGGTTTCGACTCCACTCAACCTGACAAGCATCAAAACTTCCAAAATCCCATGCCTCCTAACTTCCCAGCTGATCACTGACCACTGGGACTGCCTACTTTCTCACAGCTTCTCAATA
>CAYTXN010000269.1:0-4915 GCA_964441195.1 uncultured Limnohabitans sp. | reverse complement strand
CGTCTTCTTTGGATGCGGAAACTCCGCGCTGCATATAGCGCTCGTTCATGACGGGAGAAAGTTTTGGTTAGGGCAAAGGTAAGAATTGGAAAATTGGAAAATTGGAAGATTGTAAAATTAGTACCAAGGGCTAGAGTGATTTTAATAAGAAGGTCAAACCAAAAACTGTTTTGCAGGTTGTGAAACTTCCGAAAGTGGAAATGTGTATATTTAGAAAAAATGTACACATGAGAACAAATATTGAAATTGACGACGAATTGATCAAGGAAGCGATGATGTTGACTGGGATTAAGACGAAAAAAGGAGTTGTCGAAAAGGCTCTAGCAAACATGGTTTCCCTTAAGAAGCAGGAAAAGATTAAGCAGATTAGAGGAAAATATCAATGGGAAGGAGATCTTGACGAAATGAGAGAAAATCGTGATTTTGGTTGACAGCTCAGTTTGGATTTCTTACTTAAATGGTAAAAACACGAAAGAAGCAGAGTTTCTTAGTCGGTTTATTGGAGTGGAAAATATTCTGATGACAGACATGATCTTTACTGAGATTCTTCAGGGATACCGCGATGATTCTGTTTTTAATGACGTGAAAAGCTTTCTGGATGAGTTTCCCTTTGCAATTATGGGAAGTCATGAGTTGGCTTTAAAATCAGCTCAGAATTACCGCTTCCTAAGAAAAAAAGGAATCACAATCCGCAAAACTGTCGATTCTTACATCGCTACTTATTGCATTGAAAAGGACATGACTATACTTCATTCCGACAAAGATTTCGAGCCCTTTGTGGATCATTTGGGATTGAAGTCGATTTTTTGATGCTAATAGCTAACAAAGTTTCACACAGATCTTTTTAAAGGTTGAATTCCAAGGGTCTGATTGAAGTTCTTATAATCTCGTAAATTGGATTCTTGTGCTGAGAGAAGTCGAAGCATCGTAAATTAAAAGAGGCTGTCTCATAAGTATCGATTGTTACATTGAGCATAGTCGAAATGTTACCCCATTTTCAGGAAATGGCCTTCGACTACGCTCAGGCTGACACCGATAAGCCTTTTGAGACAGCCTCTCTTTTGTCTTCGATCTCCTGTCTTCTTACTTTTTACCTACCAAAATCAAATCTTCCTGTGGGGCAATCAAATACTCCGCTCCGGTTTCAGTCACAACAGCCATTTCTTCCACTGAAATAGTTTTTTCGGTACCATCGGCTTGTTTCCAGCAGTGAAACCCATCAAATGCAAAAGTCATCCCTTTTTTTAGCAGTTTCTGAGCAGCAGGTCTTGGGGTTGGGATTCTCGCACCTCCAAGGTTTGGCCCAACATCGTGCGCGACATAGCCGACAGGGTGACCGGTGCTCCAAGGAACATACAGTGAACCATTGGCATCCATCAAGTCACGCTGTGCGCGGTCGACATCTTCACCTTTCACTCCAGGTTTCATCGCTGCCAAAGCGATTCTGCTACCGGCTTTTCCATTTTCCCAGTATTTCTGAATATCTGCAGGTGCTTCGGTTTCGCCATCTTTGAGCACATAGGCAAAGCGCTGAATATCCGAAACCCAAATACTGTAAAGTTTTACTCCAAAATCCGTCTGGATCACATCTCCAGGCATGATTACTTTATCTGTGGCATGGGAATGGCCTCGATCGGGGCCGGAATTTACATTTGGGTTTTGGTCGGGGTGCCAAGCGTCTGTGACACCGTATTCAGCCATTTTGGCTTTTAGGAACTTGGCCACGTCGGCATCAGTGGTTTTTCCCGGTTCGATCATGGCATAGGCTTCTACTTGGAAGTCCGCGGCGAGTTGAGCCGCTTTTTTGAGGATCTCTACTTCTTCAGGAAGCTTAATTGAAAGCCATTCGTAGACCAATTCGTCTGAGGAAATAAGTTTTGAAGCATCAGTCCCCATCAAGTTCGCCAGATCCAGATATTGACTGTGCGTCAATCCATCCGCCATTTCATTGCTTTCGGAAGAGTTGATAGCAATTTTGGAAAGACCATTTCCTTTGATGAATTCGACGGCTTTTGCTATGGCAGATTCCCCCCTTGGAACACGCTCCACTTTCTCATGAATATCCAAGTCGTCCAAGGCTGTAGCTTCTCCTTCGGGTGAAAAAACCAGCGAATGGAATCCTGTTTGGTCGGCGTAAAAAAGGAAAGCCGCTGTTCCGCTTGCATTTTCACCTCCCACATGCGTGGCGATTGGGTCATTGTAGTTTTCCCGACAAATGACTAGCCAAGCATCGACTCCTGCGTTTTTGAGTGCTTCAGGAAGCAGCTGATTGATTCGTTTTTTTCGGATTTCCGGCCAAGGATTCTCTCCCCAATAAGTTGCGGGGTTGATTTTGTCTTCTGTTTCAGAAATTTTTTCTGCAGGCTCACAGGCCCAAAGAGTGGCAAGTATTCCTAAAAGGAGTAGTGGTTTTTTCATATTTAAATTCATGATGGCGTGAAAATAGTGAGGATTTTGTCAATGAAAAACTTCTAGTTTATAAATGCAACAGCTTAGCAATCAGGATTAGGTCAGGAAAAAAATTGTATTTTGAACAAAACAAGGTTAAAGTCGTGTTTAAAGTCAAAATCCACTAGCTGAACTGCTAAAATGAAAATCGGAATTGTTTGTTATCCCACCTTTGGAGGGAGTGGCGTAGTAGCCACAGAACTTGGAAAAGGCCTCGCAAAAGTCGGGCACGAAGTTCACTTCATCACGTATAAGCAGCCAATGAGGCTAGATTTTTTTAGTGAGAATCTCTTCTATCACGAGGTGGACATCAAAAGCTATCCGTTATTCGAGCATGCTCCCTACGAACTTGCACTTGCAAGTAAGATGGTCAGTGTGGTCAAATATGAAAATCTTGATCTACTTCACGTTCACTATGCGATCCCCCATGCTTCTGCTGCATACATGGCTAAGCAAATCCTGAAGACAGAAGGAATTCAAATCCCAGTGGTGACTACTCTCCACGGAACAGATATTACTTTGGTCGGGAAAGATCCAAGTTATGAGCCCGTGGTAACCTTTTCGATCAATCAGTCAGACGGAGTTACTTCTGTCTCGGCAGATCTGAGAAAGGAAACTTATGAGCATTTTGATATTAAAAAGGAAATTGAAGTTATTCCCAATTTTATTGATTTAGAGCGATTTAAGCGCCAAAGAAAAGAGCATTTCAAACTGGCGATTTGTCCAAACGGTGAAAAATTATTGGTACATACTTCCAACTTCCGCAAAGTAAAGCGGGTGGAGGATGTGATCCAGGTTTTCTATGAAGTGAGGAAAACAATACCTGTCAAGTTGCTTTTGGTAGGAGATGGACCAGAGAGAGATCGAATGGAGCGACTTTGTCGTACGCTTGGAACCTGTGATGATATTCGATTTTTAGGAAAGCTTGATGCCGTCGAAGAGGTTCTTTCAGTGGCTGATTTGTTTTTGATGCCTTCGGAAAAGGAGAGTTTTGGTCTCGCTGCATTGGAAGCAATGGCTTGCGAAGTACCAGTTTTATCTTCAAATGCTGGAGGAATACCCGAGTTAAATCTGGATGGAGTGACCGGTTTTTGTTGTAATGTGGGCGATGTGCAGGATATGACTGAGAAAGCTAAAATTATCCTTTCAGATGAAAATTTGGCTGGTTTTAAAGAAAGAGCGTTGGCTCGGGCTAAGGAGTTTGACATTGATCAGATATTACCAATGTATGTTGCTTATTATGAAAAAACTATAGCTGCCACGCTTAGTGAAGTCATTAATAAATGATCTAAATCGTTTCAAAAAAAATACACGAAGCGCAAAATTCCTACCTTTACGGCATAGTTTGGCTTATGGATGGTAATTATTCATTGGCTTTCTTAATTAAATAATTATGAAAAAGATTGGAAGATTGGAAAAACCCGACAATTTTGGATCGGCCCATATGTTCTCTAATCCAATTATGGAGAGATTGTCTAGGACTCATATTATGGTGCCAATTACGCTGTTTTTATCAATTTCTTCAGTTTCCTTTTATTATGCGCTTACCGCTACTGAGATAGGCTTGGGAATTGGGTTATTAGTAATGCTGTTAGGCATATTCGTTTTCACATTTGTGGAATATATGATGCATAAGTATTTCTTTCATATGGAACCTAATACTCCGTTAAAGGATAAATTACAATATTCGGCGCACGGTGTGCATCACGATTATCCTCGAGACAAAGATCGCTTGGCCATGCCACCTTTTGTGAGTGCTGCATATGCTGCAATTTTTTATCTTGTTTTCACCTTGATAATGGGTGATTACGCATTGTATTTCCTGCCCGGATTTTTGATAGGTTATACAGCATACTTAGCTGTTCATTTTATCGTTCATGCCTATAACCCGCCAAAGAATTTTCTGAAAATTCTTTGGGTGAATCATGCGATTCATCACTACAAAGATCCGGACACATCCTTTGGAGTAAGTTCACCGCTCTGGGACTATCTACTTGGGACTATGCCGAAAAAAGATTGAATCAAGCCTCCTTCGGGAGGTTTTGTTTTGTAAGCCACAAAGGCAAGAAGTCGCAAAAGGAATTTTAAAAAGCTAAAAGTGATACAATACAACTAATTTCCGCTAACTATTCACTATTTACCACACACCACTTACACGATTTAAATTCGTGCTTTCGAGTCTTAGTGGCAATTAAAAAATGGAAACAATATCAATCATAGGCTTCGGCTGGATAGGAGAGCCGCTTGGATTTTTCCTTCGGAAAAAAGGTTTCCAAGTTTTGGGCTCTACCACATCTGAGGAAAAAAGAAAGCAACTCTCATCAGAAGGTCTGGAAGTCGTACGCTTTTCATTAAACCCACACCCAGAAGGAATTGGCTTTCATACCCTTTTTCAATCCGAAATCTTGGTGGTCAACATTCCTCCCCGAACTCGCTCTGGAAATGGTGAATTTCACCTCGAGCAACT
>CAYTXN010000268.1:0-4921 GCA_964441195.1 uncultured Limnohabitans sp. | reverse complement strand
CAGTTTCAGTTTTCAATTGCCCGGTTGCAAATCCCCCGTTGAAATGACCACCCGCGATAAAGAACTGTGCTTGGGCTGCAAAACCAATTAAAAAAAAGAAAAGTGTGGTAGAAAGTCTTTTCATTGGCGATGAATTATTCTTTCATACGTGAAATTACCCTTCATTGGTTACTGAAAAGAAAGTTGGCTGGTGAGTAAATATGGTAACGAGAGCTATTTTGGTTAATTAGTGTTATCCAAATATTCCAAAAATCCACGAAGTCCAATCACCCGGACATTTTTAGCTAGGGGGTAGTTTTCGGCCATTGATACACTGACATGCAAAAGCTCGACTTCTAGGTCTTGTATTGCGATGTAGGTGGCTTTGGATTCATTAAAATCTGATTCAATTTTTCGTCTAGTTATCCCCGTTATTTTAAAATTGAATTTTAAAATAACGGGGATAATAAAATCATAAAATGTTGGATGTCAATTAAAAAAAAATCCCGTACAGGTATTTTTGTACGGGATTATAAATTTTGAAGATGAAGAGTTAAATCAAACGTTTTTCGGCTCCGGGTGAACATAAGGAGCTCGGTAAGGCCTGCGGAGTTTGGCTGTAGCTTCAGGATCATCAATGACGGTCATGGTTTTAGGATCATATCGAAGCGCTCGACCTCCAAGATCCATGGAGATATTAGCTAGAATACAGGAAGCAGTGGAAATATGGCCGTCTTCAATATCCGCGATTGGCAATGTGTCTTTATCAATGGATTCGAGCCAGTCTTGCATGTGAATCCGAGTGGCCGGAGCCGCATTCAGCTCGATGCGTTCTTCGGTCAAATCCTCCGGATACTTTTCCCGCTCAAAGAAGCAATCAAAATGAACAGGTTTGTCGCCTTCACCGTAAGGAGTGAAATCTGCCTGCATTGTACTTCCTGCCAACATTCCTTTATCTCCAAATAGTTTGAAAGACCAAGGATATTCAGGATCAACCGGATTGCCCCAAGACCGATGCTGCCAAACAACATTAAGTTCGTCGAATTCAAATATGGCACTTTGGGTGTCCGATATATTGGATTTTCCTTCTTTCTGCACGTAGATTCCTCCTGTGGAAGAGATTTGTTTCGGCCAGCCAAGGTCCAACATCCATCTCACAGTATCCAGCATATGCACGCACATATCGCCAGTGATGCCATTCCCATATTCCATGAAAGTTCTCCACCAGCGAATGTGTGGAAGACCGTCATAAGGTCTAAGTGGAGCAGGTCCAGTCCAAAGGTCATAGTTCAAAAAGGCTGGTACAGGCTCGACAGGTGGATTCCCGTTCGCTCGCATGTGGAAATAGCAACAGACTTCGGCATGGCTTATTTTTCCGAGTTTACCGGTGTCGATGATCTGTTTTTTTGCGTCGATCAAGTGAGGAGTGCTCTTCCGCTGAGTGCCTATTTGTACTTTTTTGTTGTATTTGCGAGCAGCAGCAAGGATGGCTTCACCTTCTATTACATCAACTGAAATAGGTTTTTGCAAATATACATGCGCACCGGACTTCAATGCATCAATTGCCTGAAGTGCATGCCAGTGATCGGGAGAGCTGATAAGGACGAGGTCACATTTGTGCTTTTCAAGGAGGTCTTGATGATTTTCGAAAAGCTCTGGGACATTCTTGGATTTTTGACGTTGGGAAACAAGCTCTCCAGCTGCGGTGAGTAGGTTTTTGTCCACATCACAGAGTGCGACCACTTCCACGTCAGCTACTTGGATCAAGCGGAAAAGGTCGGACTTTCCATACCAGCCGGTTCCGATCAGAGCTACTTTAAGTGGGCCTTCACGGTCTTTGAAGTCCATTCCAAATAGGCCAAAACTAGCTAAAGTCATCATGGCTGAAGAGCCTTTCAAAAAGTCACGTCGATTCAATTGATTCATAGGTTTTTGGGTTAAAGGATAATGTGCGTTTCAATTTACAAAAAGGGTGGACAGATGCAAATCGAGATGGGATGGGAGGAGTGGAATTGAATACAAACGAAATCCAAGGATAATCATTGATAAGTCCGTTGTCTGATAGAATTTTTATCAATCACAGTGAGTGCGTTGGAAAAAGAAAAACTCTTAGAAAGTAAGTCTAAGAGGATCTTTCCGGGATCTTTTGGCTCAAATTCATTGAGTCTAAAAAACACAACTCCTGACTCCGGTTTTAGTCCATACTTAAAGATCAATTCTCCATAATCAGAATCATGAGTTAGAATAGTCAGATTTTGAGAAATGGCTATATTCATGACTTCCTGATCGGATATACCTTGAAATTCTTCCGCGATTGATATGATTTCAATTTTATTTTCCCTCAAAAAAATTACACTTGGCCAAGGAAAATTTTCATTTGCTAAAAAGCTCATTATGAAACTTTGCTACGAATTTCTACCATCAAACCATCTTTAACAAAATCGTTTAAATAAGAAAATATTGCCTGTAAATCTTCCTTTTTTAAATGTGGATATGACTCTAAAATTTTTGATTCTGACCATCCATCGGCCAGCCTTTCCAAAATGAATTCAACTGAAATCCGAGTTCCATTAATAATTGGCTTTCCAAGAAGTACATTTTTATCAGATACTATTCGATTTTTCCAGTCCATATTCTAAAATACAGAAAAAATCTTTATAAGGTTTTGATGTTTTGAATTACTTGTCAAACTCTGATGACCAAGCTGAGAAAACCTTTTTTATCAAAACTTAATTCCAAACTTTTCCCCAAGCTCCGTCAAATCCTTCACCACAGGATCAAGCAAAGGAATTCCTTCTGTTCTGCGAATAGCTTCCAATTCACGCTCGGGGTCACCGGGGATCAGGACTTTTTCATTTCCTGGAGTTGGAGTAGCTGAGCGAAAGCGGGTAATCCAATTATCCATGTGCGACTTGAATTCATCAGCAGGTCGGAAAGCATCCACACGCATCGCACCGAAAAAGTGACCGATTCCCTCGCCAACCAAGTTTGGAAGCGGATCCAGAAAAGCGACAAAAGGAGGGACCCAAGGACCGTAATTGGCTCCTGAAAGTACTGCTGAAAAAATGTCCACGATGGCACCGAGCGCATAACCCTTGTGCGAGCCATGCTCTCGATCTCCGCCGAGTGGAAGCAGGGCACCTCCGTCTTTTACCCCATTTGCAGAGGTGGTTGGACTGCCGTCTTTGTCCTGAACCCAGCCTGTGGGGGTATCGAGACCTTTTCGCTGAAGTATTTCCAACTTACCGTTAGCTGCGGTGGTCGTTGCCATGTCAGCTACAAATGGAGGTTGGTCTTTTGCAGGAATTGCAACTGAAATTGGGTTGGTTCCAAGGAGTCTTTCTTTAGAAAAAGTAGGAGAAACAAGAGGACTAGCATTTGTCAGGGAAATTCCGATCATATCGTGCTCCAAAGCCATCATCGCATGGTATCCTGCTATTCCGTAATGGTTAGAGTTTTTTACAGAAACCCAGCCTGTGCCGACATTTTTGGCTTTTTCAATAGCTATTTTCATTGCATAGGGGGCTACGACTAAACCTAGGCCGCTGTCACCATCGACTACCGCAGTCGAGGGAGTTTCATAGCTGACGTGTACATTCGGAGTGGCATTGATCCTTCCTTTTTCCCACAATCGCACATATCCAGAAAGCCTCGCAACACCATGACTATCTACTCCACGAAGATCTGCAGAAAGCAAAACCTCCGTGCCAATCTTAGCATCAGCCTCTGGACAGCCGATCTTGGTCAGCATTTCAAAAGTAAACTGGTAAAGTTGCTCGTAGGAGAAAGTTTGCATGGGAAGAATTTTTTAGCTGGCGCAAAGATAAACTCAAAGGCCACAGATGCACAGATGATTTTTAGAATTGAATGGATAAAAATTAGAACTCTTTGTGTTCTTTTCTGTCCTTTGCCTTAGTAGCAAAAAATCTAAACAGTAACTTTTCCGGCAATCAATCTGGAGACGGCGCCTTCTTTTAAAGAATAATGTGAACAAACTATAGCTTCGACGGGTACATATCGAAGGATAAATTCAATCAGGCAGCTAGCAACAACTATCATATCAACACGCATCGCAATCATGCCGGGAATTTTCATCCGCTCTTCTCGATTCTTGGTCTTGAGCATTTCAAAAATTCGCTCAAAATCAACCCGCGGGAGCTCGAAGACATGTTGGCCTGTGAGTTTACACTGAAGCATGGACTCAAAATAAATATCCGTGAGCGTGTCAAAAGTCCCGGAAGCACCCACCAAACCAGTGGGTTCGAATTTTTCGATTGCTTCGATTAAGGGCTGAAGCTTTTCTAAGCAGTAATCTTCCAGTTTTTCCACTTCCTCAGGTAGGATTGGATCATGATAATGGAAGGCATCCAAAAGCCGCTGGCCTCCGATTTCAAAGCTTCTTTTCCAGAAAACTTCCTGTGAAGTTCCGATGATGAATTCCACCGAACCACCACCAATGTCCATCATCAGGTTAGTATGTCCATTGAGCGACCCGGAAAGATTGATTCCTTCATAAATAAGTTGGGCTTCCTCTTCTCCTGAAATCACATTTATATGTATGCCAAGATCGGCTTTGACTTTTTTGACGAATTCAGATCCATTTTCTGCATTTCGCACAGCGCTGGTAGCAAAAGCAAAAACCTGATCGATATGTTCTCCGTCGATCAGGTTTTTGAAGTGTTTTAGCGTATGAAAAGCCCTTTTTTGAGCTTCTGGAGCAATTTGGTTTTGGCTGATTCCGCCTTGACCGAGTTTTACCGCGATTTTTTCCTTGTAGATTGTCTTAAAACCTACCCCATTCACTTCCACCAATAACAAGTGAAATGTATTGGTTCCCATGTCAATCAATGCAGCTTTTCGGGTACTCATTTTTAGCCAAAATTTTTGGATGCGCGAATATAGAAAGTTTTTCAAATGATCAGGTTAAGAATTCATGAAGTAC
>CAYTXN010000267.1:0-4944 GCA_964441195.1 uncultured Limnohabitans sp. | reverse complement strand
ACCAAATTTGGGATGAATAAAAACAAAAAATCCTCCAACCGTGGAGCTGGAGGATCTTGATATCAATTTAAACTTACTGGAGATCAGCCTAATTAGGAATCCTTTTTGGCCATTCTTCCTCTTTCATTTTCATCCAAATAAATCTTTCTCATTCGGATAGATTTTGGAGTGATCTCTAGGTATTCATCCTTTTGGATGTATTCCATGGATTCTTCCAAAGAGAATTTTTTGGCAGGAATGATTCTCACGTTGTCATCAGAACCTGAAGCTCTCATGTTTGTGAGTTTTTTTCCTTTTTGAATATTTACTACGATGTCATTGTCACGAGAGTGCTCGCCAACTACCTGTCCTGCGTACAAATCATCTCCTGGATCCACAAAGAATGTACCTCTGTCCTGAAGTTTGTCGATCGCATAAGCTGTACAAGGACCGCCTTCCATAGCGATCAACGAACCGTTGATTCTTCCAGGGATAGTTCCTTTGAATGGCTCGTATGCAGAGAATCGGTGATTCATAATCGCTTCGCCTTGAGTTGCAGTCAAGACGTTGTTTCTCAAACCAATCAAACCTCTTGAAGGGATTCTGAACTCCAAATGCTGAAGATCGCCTTTCGGTTCCATAATGGTCAATTCGCCTTTTCTCTGAGTTGCAAGTTCGATTACTTTACCGGCAGTCTCCTGAGGAACGTCTACTACGAGTAATTCGATTGGCTCGCATTTTACTCCGTCGATATCTTTGAAAATTACCTGAGGCTGACCAACCTGAAGTTCATAACCTTCTCTTCTCATCGTCTCGATCAAGATTGACAAGTGAAGGATACCACGTCCGTATACCAAAAATTTGTCTTCTGATTCAGTTGATTCTACTCTAAGCGCAAGGTTTTTCTCAGTCTCTTTGAAAAGTCTGTCTCTCAAGTGACGGGAAGTCACAAATTTTCCTTCTTTACCGAAGAATGGAGAGTTGTTGATCGTGAAGAGCATGTTCATAGTTGGCTCATCGATCGAGATCCTTGGAAGTGCTTCCGGAGTATCTGGATTGGCGATGGTATCACCGATTTCGAAATCTTCTACACCCATTACTGCGCAGATATCACCTGCGGTTACTTCGGATACTTTTACTCTACCTAAACCTTCAAATACCTGCAATTCTTTGACACGCATCTTTTTGATTACGCCGTCAGCTTTGCAAAGTGCGATTTGTTGGTTTTCTACGATTTTACCTCGTTTCACTCGGCCGATAGCTATTCGACCTACGAAGTTGGAATAATCCAAAGAAGTGATCTGCATCTGAAGTGTGCCTTCTTCAATTTTTGGAGCTGGGATATATTCTAAAATCGCATCTAAAAGTGGAAAAATACTATCTGTTGGATTTTTCCAATCTGGACCCATCCAGTTGTTTTTTGCAGAACCATACAAAGTATGGAAGTTCAGCTGCTCTTCAGTTGCGTCTAGATTGAACATCAAGTCAAAAACTGACTCATGTACTTCGTCTGGACGACAGTTTTCCTTATCTACTTTATTTACTACGACGATAGGAGTAAGTCCAAGTGCCAAAGCTTTACCCAACACAAATCGTGTCTGAGGCATTGGTCCTTCGAAAGCATCAACTAAAAGAATAACGCCGTCAGCCATCTTCAAAACTCGTTCTACTTCACCACCGAAATCGGCGTGACCAGGAGTGTCAATGATGTTGATTTTTGCGTCTTTGTAGCGTACAGATACGTTTTTTGAAAGAATGGTAATGCCTCTTTCGCGTTCAAGGTCATTACTGTCCAAGATTAGGTCTTGGAATTGTTGGTTTTCTCTGAAGATTTGAGAGGCGTGGATGATCTTATCCACTAGTGTTGTTTTACCGTGGTCAACGTGTGCGATGATCGCGATATTCCGAATATTCTGCATGGTTTGCCTAATTGAGGCTGCAAAAGTAAGAATTTTATTTGGGAGTAAGGTTATCGACCTGTGAAGTTTACAATTACATTTTGGAGTTAACTTGGTTAGAGTGAAATCAAAAAGGATTCTGATAGGTTAGATTTCATAGGGAATTGAAGGGTATTTTAATGTAGATTCTGGTTTTTTACAGTAAAAAGTAAGTAGTTATAGAAACTATAAAAAATATGGGAGTAAAGACAATTTGAAAGATGACTTTTAGTTATATATGATATTTTTGATGATCATTTGAACATATGGGAAAAGTTGTTTTTTGTATCTGTTTTTCACTTTTCGGATTTTCTTCTTTTGCTCAAATCCAAACTAACGCACTTAAAAAAGCAACTAGGTTAACTAAAGGTGAAAATTACAAGGATTTAAGCAGTGAAAATGGGTATTACGTTCTGCCGTTTTTTGGTATGCGATATGGAGTTTATTCTGATGTGAGCCCAATTCAAGACTTAAGCCTTTTTTATGGTCTTGGAGTGGGGTTCAGAAGGGATAATTTATCACTGGAATCAGGGCTTTCATTTTTTCACCATGACTCAAGTCCCAGTTATCTTGAATTTTCTGGAAGTTCTCTGGATGTGACGGGTTCCGGATCGCCTAACTTAGTTTTACCATTTAATTTTCAATATGATATTTCTACCGGAGCCGAACAGAATATCCGAATTGGTGCATTTTTGAATGCTAACATGGCAGTTTTTGACTTTGACAAAGATTCTCAAAATAGATCGGGCCAGATCCAAACTTCGGAAGGAGAATTGCTGGATTATAAATTAGAGTTGATAAAAAGGAGTCCATTTTTCTTTAAAACTGGTATTCATTCCAGAATTAGATTTTTTAAATCTTCCTTTTTGAATCTTGAAATAGGTCAGTTTTTTACCCTAAGTCCAAATCGGTTGTATGAATTTTCTTTAGAGAATAATTCGCCCTCAATGATCTCCAGAAAATGGGAAGGTTTATCTTGGACATTTGGCGGTGTTTTTCCAATGAGTGTCTGGGGGAAAAAGTTTAGAAAGGAAACATAAAGGTTTCTATTAAAAGAAGTTTTTAAAAATCTCTGTCCAGATCACGTACCCTTTATCATTCAAGTGAAGCTGATCTTCCAAAAATAACTCAGGTCTTGGGTTTCCTTCAGCATCTGTTAGTGCTTCCCAAGTATCGATAAATTCCACACCTTCTTTTGCTCGAGCATATTCTTCGAGCTTCTGGTTGAATATGGAATAGTTGGATTTTTTCTCCCATCTGGAAGGACTTGGTTTGGCTCCGATCAGGTAGATCGCAGTTTTTGGATCGATGAGCTGAAGTCGGTTGACAATATTGTCCAAGCTGGTCATAATTTTGGCAACAGGTACATCGGCCCAAACGTCATTATCTCCCTCATAAATGAAAACTCGACTTGGCTCCAATCGAATGACTAATGGGAAAAGGTGAGTTTCCAAGTCTGAAGCTTTTGAACCTCCGAAACCCGTGTTTAGAATAGGTTCATTTGGAAAAGACGCTTGCAATGTTTTCCACATCCGAATAGTCGAACTTCCAGTGAAGATCGTACTGCCACTTTCCCAACCCAAACTATCAATCCGAGCGGAAATATTTCGGACTTCCTGCTCAAAAGGAACTGTTTGGGAAAATGCCGTGAGTTGAATTAGTCCGACAAATATTAAAAGGAGAAATAGCTGCTTTTTCATGCCTCTAAACTTAAATCAAATTTTTTCTGAACCAAAACCGTTCAGCAATTGGCCGAATGCGTACATAGCGTACGAAAATCGATTTTGTACCATGCTTCACCTTAACGTAATTAATGCCTTTTCTGCCCCTCAAAAGGAGCTTTTCGTCCCTTCTAAATACGGTCAGCGTTATTTGGTCGTGTTTTAGCGTTAAAGAATTGGCCATTTCAATCAAACTCTAAGACATGCAGCAAATCACCCGTTTTTTCTGGTTTTGCAGTGGAGCAAACTTTGCCCTGCTCAAACGTGCCCCAACCGAGTCGAACAAGTATTTTGGAATCGGAGCTACCGTTTTCTTTACCGGAATTCTGGCAGCGCTGGCTGCAGGCTATGCACTTTTTACAGTTTTTCAATCCTTGGTTCCCGCAATTTTCTTTGGGCTGCTTTGGGGATTGATGATTTTCAACCTGGATCGGTTTATTGTCTCAAGCATGCGGAAGCGGGAAAATGCTTGGGCAGAATGGAAATTGGCGATTCCAAGATTGATTTTAGCTGTTTTGCTGGCTTTGGTGATTTCCAAGCCACTGGAGTTGAAGATGTTTGAGCGAGAGATCAATCGTAAACTGGATGAGAAAAAGACGGAATTTATTGCTCAATCGAAGCTGAACTTAGCTAAAGGCTTTCCTGAGATTCAGGAGTTGGAGGCTAAAATCGACACAATAAAATCCGAAGTTTTAAATGCTGAAAGCTTTCGGGACCAACTCCAAGAAGAATATGATGCGGAGCGATTTGGAGAAAAGACCACCGGTACGAGTGGAATCGTAGGTTTGGGTACAAATGCCAAAAAGAAAGAAGAACAGCTTGATGCTGCACAACTTGCTTTGGATGAGCTGCGCATAAGAAATCAAATTCGAGTGGATACGATAGAGGCTCAGATTCGTGAATTTATTGCATTACGCCAAGCTGAATTTGAAAAGCAGCAACCCGGAATCGAAGGTTTCGATGGACTTGCTGCACGTATGGATGCTTTGTCGGTATTGACAACTGAAAGTTCGGCGATGGCAATGGCAAATGTGTTTATCATGCTACTTTTTATTGCAATCGAGACTGCGCCGATCTTTGTCAAGCTGATTTCGGCTCGAGGACCCTATGATGAGTTGCTGGAATTGCACGAGGAAAAAGTTAAGCTCTTCAAAGGAGAAAAGTGGACCAAAGCAAAAGGAGAATCCGAAGCTCGAGTGAGCTATTTTCAGGATACGCACTTCTATGCCACTGATTTGAATAAAGAAAAAACCAACAAAAAGAACAAAGCACAAACCGAATCTGAAATCGCCGAAATTGAAGAAAAG
>CAYTXN010000266.1:0-4965 GCA_964441195.1 uncultured Limnohabitans sp. | reverse complement strand
ATAGAGGGTATTTTTTGATTAAAATGGAATTATTATTAGAAATAATTTAATCAAAATAATATTTTATTTTGATTATTGAACAAATGGTTAAATTTATTTGGTTCGGAATGAAAAAATTCATTTTAGTAGTGCGAAATATTAAATTCGAAATACGAGAATTTCGACAGTGCACTCAGATAGTTCAGAGGCAAATTTATCTTGTAATTACTCAGGGTTGTCTTTATTGAGGAAGTGATGTCAGGTCAGTCATAGACCCACCAATCGGGTCTTGTCATAACGAACTTTCTCCCCAAGGCTCTACCTTCACATGTCAAACATTCTGCTGGATAATCTAATCTAGCCTTTCCCAAAACAAAAAAACAAGGTGGGTGCAAATAAACAGGGGATATTTCAGAAGTTACATAAAATCGGGTGACTTGGGATTTGGCAACTTCGAAAAATCCCAAAACCTTCTCATTGGGATCATTTGTATTTTTAATATTTCCTATAATAGGAGCAGGTGGAATATCAAATAAAGAGCCCTGGTTCTCTATCACGATTTTTATTTTTTCCCAATATTCGTATGCATCCCGACTTATGCTTAATTGTTTGACGGTGATGAACATAGGAAACAAGAATGAATTGTCAAATTTTCTTGTAGCCAATAGGTGATCAAAGTTTTGTGATTTGCTGGAAGATCCATCAAAGATGTTGATTCTTGCAGGCTCCATGATATCAAAAATGAAGCACGGGGGAGGCAAAGGGGGAGGAATGCCAGGAGCATATATCCATACTAATTCCCAATAAGCTGTTTCTTCTACAATCCACCTTAAATAAACAGGTTCATTATCCTCAGGAAGTTGCGTTCTACTGAAAACCTTGAAAACATGTTCTTGGACTGTGGACCTAAACGGTTCATAGGCGACATCATAACTTAAGCTGTCAATTCCAATTGAATTTGGGATCTCTTGAAATGTTGATCTATATACTTTTTCACCGACAATAACTTCAAGCGCATAGCTTTCTCCTTCAATCGGATTGAAATTATGTAGTTCATAATCTCCATTGCCGCGAGAAGTATATCGAAAAGTCCCTCCCTCTTGATCCAATAAATTAACTTCGGCATTTGGAATGGCACTTTGTGTAAAGCCAGAACTCCTGCTCAGCCCTACATTTACGGTATGAATGTTTTCTCCTTCTGACAGCAATCCATAGATGATAATTTGGCCTTCACTGGTATCACCAAAGAAATCCAGGCTTTCAACACATGAAAACATCAAAATGAACCATGCAAGATTTAGCACAGAACGGAACCTAAATAAATTGAAAATTTTCTTCATTTATTAAACGTTACGCTATAGTTGATTGAAGGAAAGGCCGAACCCAGTATAGAAATTTGGTATGGTCTAAGTCGAGGAAAATTCTCCTCTCTTTGAAAAAACACCGAATAGGCATTCCTTCTTCCAAGCAAGTTGTAAACACTGAAATTGATTTTGTCATTCCAACTCCTTACAAAGCCTTTTGCAAGATAGGAAAGGTCCATTCTGAAATAATTGGGAATTCTGAATTGATTCCTATCACTGTAATCAGGAATCAAAAAACCACTTATCAGATAGTTTGTTGAAGGTGATGTGACAGGTCTTCCGGTTGAAAAATTGAAATTCAAATTGAAATTTCTTCCTTTTCCCAAATGGAAATTTGTGACTAATGAAACTATATGGGGCCTGTCAAAATTAGTTGGAAACCAATTGCCTCGATTTACCTGGATTTCACTGAATTCAGAGGTTGTTCTGATAAGAGAACGGCTATAGGTATAAGCTAACCAACCTGTAATCCCCCCACTGTTTTTTTGAACGAGAAATTCGACCCCATATGCAAGGCCTTTTCCTTGGATCACTTCCGTTTCCAAGTGCGGGTTTAGAAACAAATCGGCAAAGTCTCTATATTCTAACTGGTTTTCGGTAGTTCTATAAAACCCCTCCAATGAAGTGGACCATTCATCTTCTTTGAAGTTTCTGAAATAACCCAAGGATAAATTATGGGATCTCTGTGGTTGAATGTATGTGGTACTCAATTGCCAAAGGTCAATAGGCGTGGGGCCTGTCGTATTTGAAATGGTCTGTAAATATTGAAAAATACTGGAATAGCCAGCTTTAATGGAATTTACTTCATTGAATGTCCATCTCAAAGAAGCACGTGGTTCGAATCCACCATACTGGACTATTGTCCCTTCATCAAAAGGATCAATACCTGAGATGGTGAGTCTTGTTCTGGGTAGTCCTTCCTGATATCTATAAACCGAATCAGGTCCCAATTGATGATATTGAGAATACCTCAAGCCAGCAGAAATGGCAAAGCTTTCCTCAGGATTCCATTCCATAGAAACAAATGGAGCAAATTCCAATCCTCTTTGTTTGCTTACATTTTCCTGAAAAATCCCGGACTCTGCCGTAAAGGGCATAAGTGTTTCAGGTTTCATCTGATATTGAATGGCCTCTCCTCCAAAAGTGATACTCGTGTTATCTAGGGTTAATAACCCTGTGATTTTTCCCTGAAAATAATTTAGTCCGTTATTGATAAGAGAAGGGTCTGCGTCAGAAAGATCAAAAAAACCATTGTTAAATGAACCATAAGCAGCCATTCCGATCAGGGAAAGGTTTTCCGACAAAAGGTTATTACTAGTAAGTGAAGTGACAAAATTATTCCATTCATATCCGAATTGATCGGAAAATCTAAAATAGTCTCCGGTATTTAATAAGGAAAAATCCAAAGAATGCTTTTGGGAGAATTTGTGGTTCAGGCCCAAGTAAATATCATGAAATTTGATGTTACTGTTTCTTACATCCGGTTCATCGACTTTCTGCAACAACCAATTCGCGTTTGATTTCCTCAATCCTGCAATCATGCTTGTTTTTTCTGGTAGGATAGGGCCTTCGATTAAAAACTTGCTCACAGCAGTTCCAAGTGAACCTGAAACGTTCCATTTTTCGAAATCTCCTTTTCGCATTCCAATATTCAGAGCAGCGGCACTCCTGCCACCAAAATTACTGGGGATAGTACCTTTATATAAGGTGAATTTACTGACAACATCTCCATTAAAGGAAGAGAGGAAACCCAATGCATGACTATTGCTGAGGACAATCGCTTCATTCATCAGAATGAGATTTTGATCTGCTTGACCTCCTCGTATATTCAATCCCGATGAACCTTCCCCCACAGAAGTGACCCCAGGGGTAGCTTGAAGAACATTGAAAATATCAGGTTCACCCATTAATGCAGGTATCAATTTAATTTCCTCTATATCCATTTTAAGAATACCTGTGATCGAGTTTTTAATATTCCTGTCTCTTTCCTCTTCCCTAACTATGAAAGTCTCCAGTTCGAAACTGAGTTGGTCCAATTCGGTATCCAAAATCCCATCTCCATACAGTTCTACGATAAAATGCTGCGCCTTTTTGCCAAACTGTCTGAAAACAATCCGGTATCTGCCTGAATCCAAATGTGCCATATAAATACCATTGCTATCGGTATTAATTCCAGTAAAAAATCCATCCACATGGACAGCTGCTCCCGGAATAATCTCACTGGTTTGCTTGTCTATGACTTTTCCAGTCAGCACATATTTGGCTTTTTTGTTTTGCGGGTCGCTCTGGAATTTTATAGTTGTAATTTCGGTTTGTGCCTGAGCATTCAAATGGCCAAAGGACAATAATATGCCAAATGCTATCCAAAAATAAATCCGGATCTTATGCATATGTAGAAACTCAAAAAGCATGTTCGCAACCTTTTTTCATCTGACTTTTAAAAATTACTAATACAATTAAACGATTAATTTTATGCTATAAAAGCACTTTTTGAGTATTAAATTTCTGATTTTCAGAATTCTTCTTTTTAACTCTCAGAGAAATCGTAATAATTTTTTGTAAAGTAAATCATATGAAATGCTCACGAGAAAAACTTCTCACACTGCGGAATGAATATTTTGGGCATTCCATGTGACCTTTAAAAATCAAATTATTTTTTAATGCTAAGGTGAGCCAAAGTTGAGTTTAAAGGATTGAAAAATAATCTAGCTATATCAAACATCGAATGACGAATTCTGACAAATGAAGTTTTCTGAAATCAAATCAAGCTGTCAATAACCTCGGGAAAATACCGATGCTCCAAGGCATGAACTTTATGTGCTATTGAGTCGGGGGTGTCGTCTTTGGTAACCTCAGTTGCTGCTTGAAAGATGATTTTACCTTCGTCATAATGTTCATTCACCAAGTGAATCGTGATGCCCGTTTGGGTATCTCCAGCGGCTTTGACAGCTTCGTGGACATAGTTCCCATACATGCCTTTTCCTCCATAATTAGGCAGGAGGGCAGGATGAATATTTACCATTCGTTCAGGAAATGCTCGGATCAGTTCCACTGGGATTTTTAGTAAAAAGCCAGCTAAAATCACCCAATCGATTTTTTCTTTCTGAAGTTTTTCCAACAGAATCCCTGCATCCAATTCTTTCCGATTAAAGGTAAAGGTCGAAACCCCAAACTTTCGGGCACGCTCCAACACAAATGCATCGGCTTTATTGGAAGCAACAAGGGCGATTTGGGCTTTTTTTGAATCTTTGAAGTACTCCATGATTTTTTCGGCGTTGGAGCCGCTGCCTGAGGCAAGGATGGCGAGTCGGGTCATTTCAGAGGCAAGAATTAAGAGGCAAGAAACAAGACAATAGGATTCTCATTAGCCTGCGCAAGGTAGGAAGGGAGGGGGTGTAGTGCAACCTCTTTACTATCGTTTCTTTAAGAGCGAAAGTGATTAAACCAATTTCAGATATTGAATTCGGATTTCGGATGAAGGGAATGACAAAATTGGAAAAAGAAGATACTTATGAAATCAAGCATGGCGAGTACGTCACACACTGGGATGATTATTCACCATGCGAAGATTCCATGTGGCCTTTAAAAAGCAAATTATAAACACATGAAATCGAGCATGACC
>CAYTXN010000265.1:0-5001 GCA_964441195.1 uncultured Limnohabitans sp. | reverse complement strand
CCAAACTGAATCCTTTCATTAGTGTAGGCCAAAGCCAATTCGTAAGCTCCTCGTGCGCAACCTACCGCTTGCCAAGCCACGCCCGCCCGGGTCATACGAAGGACTTTGGCGGTGTCACGAAAGGAGTTCGCTTCCTGAAGTCTATCAGATTCGGGCACTTCACAATTTGTCATTGTAATTAGCGCATTTTGGACGGTACGGAGCGCCATTTTATCTTCCATCTTTTCTGCCACAAAGCCAGGGGTTTCTTTTCTGACAATGAATCCTTTGACTTGATTGTCATCTAAGTCTCTAGCCCAAATGATGGTGATGTCCGAGAAAGTAGCGTTCCCAATCCATTTCTTTTGTCCGTTGATTTTCCAGACATCTCCTTCGCGCTTGCAGGTAGTTGTCAGGCCGCCTGCTGCACCGGAACCTACCTCGGGTTCGGTAAGTCCGAAAGCTCCAATTTTTTCCAGTTTTTGCATTTTGGGAAGCCATTCTTGCTTTTGCTCCTCTGATCCGCAGAGGTAGATGGAACCCATCGCCAGACCGCTTTGCACGCCAAAAAAGGTAGAGATCGAAGTGTCCACTCGGGCCATTTCCATGGCGATAAATCCTTCCAAAAGGGCCGATTGTCCCGGACAGCCGTAGCCGTGGTATGTTAGTCCGGCAATATTGAGCTCGGCCATTTTGGGAATGATATGCATCGGAAATTCAGCTCGATTCCAATAATCGTTGGCGATTGGCTTGATCTCGCGATTCATAAAGTCCCGGACTTTGAGCTGGATTTCCCGCTCTTCCGGAGTTAAGGTTTTTCCTAATTCATAAAAATCTCCATTGATGGCAGGAATTTCTTTGGGTTTTCCGCCGCCCTTCAGCATGCCCATCATTTTTGAAAGATCGGATTCACTCATCTGTGAGACGAGTCCAACCATTTTTGGTAAATCGACTTTTTGGGAGAGTTTTGAGATTTGGTCCAAATCAACGCTTTGGAGTAGTTGGCGGAATCCGGAGATTTTTTTGAAGAGATTTTTCATTCAATGGGTTGTTTTGGGGAAATTTTGATGCTAGATGTAAGATACAAGATGCAAGACAGTTCAACTGAGCTTTAATGGACCTACTTGAAAATTGGACATTGAGGATTAATTATTGTTCATTGAAAATTGAAATTCTCGTTTCAAACTTCTTGTCTCTTGCTTATCGTGTCTTCTGTCTTGATACTTGCGTCTTATTACTAGTTTTACTCATGTCTGATACCTATGGTTTTCTTGCCCCGTTTTACCAGCCAATTTCGCGATTAGTATTCGGGAAAGACTTAATCTACGCAAATCAGGCCTTCTTGGAAGGAAATACCGGGAAAAAGTTGCTCATCATCGGTGGTGGTGATGGAGTAGCTTACCGAGATTTTAGAAAAAATTTGCAAGGTGAGTTTTGGGATTTGTCCCCTACGATGACCCAATTTGCAGTAAGAAATCTTGAAGGTTCTAGCTTGAGTATTCAGACTGGAGCTTGGCCTGGAAAGGGTAAATTTGATCGGATTTTTCTTCCATTTTTGCTAGACACCTTGACAGATCTGGAGATTGGAGAATTGCTCACCCAAGTGAAAAAAAGTCTTAATGCTGAAGGGAAGGTCATCATCTCGGATTTCTTTCCTCCGCAGACTTTACTTCAACGTTTCATTCAGGTTTTGATGATTTTTGGCTTTCGGATGATGGTTAAACATCCACGAAAAGATTTGCCAAAAATTCCTTATAAAATGAATGAGGCAGGTTTTAAACTGATTCAGGAAAAAGTTTGGCGCAAGGGCTGGATTCGAGCTCAGGTCTATCAAATTCCCTGAAACTTGGGAAAAATATAGTTTCTAATTTCTTCACAGAATTTGCAATCCTATTTTTTTGAAAAGGAACAAAAATCGCAATCCAGACGGATCGACTTATCCTATAGGTTAGGGGAAGAAATGCGATCACAGTTATTCCCAAGAGAACAAGCAAAGTGGTCAAGCTGTAATCATCCACAAAAAGAGAAAGCAAAACCCATACTCCTATAAAAAGTGTGGAATTTACTGCATAGCTGATGAACATAGCCCCGAAGTAAAAACCTGGTTCGGGCTCAAAGCTCTGACCACATTGGTCACAACTTTTATTCATTCTGTGAAATCGCAAGGGATGAAAGAAATTTCCTTTCTCAAACATATCACCCTTCCTGCATTTGGGACATTTACAGGTTAAAATACTGGTGAGGATGCTTGGATTATAATTCATTTTCGTTGGTTTTAGAAGAAAACTGACTCGTCGAGATAGGATTAATTTGCCTTTTCGATGCCTCGTCTTATCATTTTGTCGAAGTAACCTCCATTTCCCGGTCCATACCAGTTGGTTTCCCGAACTTCATGGTAATGCTCATCATATAACTCATCAGGAGTAATGTAGCCGATATAGCCGCCGTTGAAAGTCGTCACGATCAAATTAAGCCCATTTTCTTTGGCGAGTTTGTCCCATTCTTCATAGAATACGCCGGAGATTTCTCCGCTGGAAGTTATCATCAACAAGTTACCGATTTGGGTAAAATCCAAGTGGGGATTCGTATCACCAAGCAGGTAATTGAACAGCCAAGGACGGATTCTTAGATTGTCAGAAATCCGTAAATGTGGCTCTCGAAGGCCTATAGCTAGGCGTGAATGTGCGATTCTTGGATATTTTAGTGTAGCAAATTGAGTCATCCTAAGCCAGATCGCTGAGTCTAGACTTGCGGCATATTCCTGAATTTTTTCCGGTGTATTTCCAGGAGAAAGCGGTCTGTGGCTTCCTACGGTTCCTGCTGCAAACATGGCAAACGCATATTCTCGAGTCTCCAACGCACGGGTCAGGTATTTAGGATAATCACCCGATAAACCCATGAATTTCGAACTCAAACAGGTGGCATGTGCCGAATAGGTGAAAAGAGCTGCTTTTTCACCTGAGTTTTTGGTGAAAATCAGTTGGCGGACAAATGGGTCGTAAGGACCATCTTTGATGAATCGGTTTGCAACATATTTCCCTGCATCGACTTTGCGATAACTGAGTGAAACTGTGTCCAAAGATGAATTTGCAGCCCGAAGCGCTTCAATACTTTTTTCTACCATATGATCTATGATCTTCTGGTCATATCCTCCAAATGCCAGTTTCCCCATTGCGCCAGGCATGTATCCTCCCATGCCGGAGTGGGTATGCGTGGCGGTAAAAATTAATTGATCAGGACTAACTCCGGAGTTTGCTACGCCAGCTTCAATGGCTTTTGCAAGAGCTGGATGGACGATCAACAACTCAAAATTGAGCCAGGTGATTTGGGTTTTGCCATTGGTTAACGTGATGGCCTTGACAAAGCTGCTGTCTTGAACAAACTCATATGGTCCTCGAGGCGCATAGCCAACCAAAGGAGCAGGTTCATCGGGTGTGACATTTGCTTTTCCCCAACCTGCAAGCCAAAATTCCCCTTCGGAACCCTGCCACGGCGTTTCTTCCAGTCTTTCAAAAGTCTCTTGGTAAAATTCCTGATCCTCGATGGGAGATCGATCCACAGTAGTGATCGTCGCTATTCCGATCAGCAGAAATACTCCAAGAATCCAAGCGAGAATTTTTAAAAAGCGAGACAATGGATTTACGATTTACGAGTTTTGATTTACGACGCCAAGATTGTATTTCACATTAAAAAGTAACGATACGTGTTTGATAATTAACCCTGAACAGTTAACTCTTAATGTTGAATACTGAATGCTAGATATCGATCCGCTATTAACTTTTAACCATTAACTAATTAACTTTTAATTCCGAATATCGAATATTGAACAACCATTAACTCTTAACCCATTAACTAATATTCAAACGTCCCATACTGACTCTGAATCGTGACTTTTTTGCTTTCGTGTGGCTCAACTCGGCCGATGATTTTTGCCTCTACTCCATAGGATTCAGCGATGTCGATGATCTCCTCGGCATAGCGCTCGTCCAGATAGATTTCCATTCGATGGCCCATATTGAAGACTTTATACATCTCCTTCCAATCCGTTCCACTTTCTGCCTGAATGGCTTGAAACAAAGGAGGAGTTTCGAAAAGGTTGTCTTTGATCACATGAACTTTATCCACAAAATGAAGGACTTTGGTCTGTGCTCCTCCGCTGCAATGCACCAAACCATGAACATGCGGTCGCATATAGTTCAGGACATCCACCATAATCGGTGCATAAGTTCTCGTCGGAGAAAGAACCAACTTGCCCATATTCACCGGAGCTCCCGGGGCAGGATCGGTCAGATTGTATTTGCCTGAGTAAACCAATTCCTCCGGAACAGCTGGATCGAAGCTCTCGGGATATTTGGTTTTCAGAAGTTTATTGAAAACGTCATGGCGTGCCGAGGTCAATCCGTTGCTTCCCATTCCTCCATTGTATTCGGTTTCATAGTTGGCTTGACCATAGGATGAAAGTCCGACAATCACGTCACCCACCTGAATTTTGTCATTGGAAATCACGTCCTCTCGACGCATTCGGCAAGTAACAGTACTATCTACTATGATCGTCCTAACCAAATCCCCGACATCAGCAGTTTCTCCGCCAGTCAATACCACATTTACCCCATTGTCCCGCAGCATTTGCAGAACTTCTTCGGTTCCTTGAATGATCGCGGAAATTACTTCTCCGGGAATCAGATTCTTATTTCGGCCGATTGTGGAGGAAACCAGAATATTGTTGATTGCGCCTACGCAAAGTAGATCGTCGATATTCATAATGATCGCATCCTGTGCAATGCCTTTCCACACGCTGAGATCGCCGGTTTCTTTCCAATAGAGATAGGCTAAAGAGGACTTGGTGCCTGCACCGTCCGCATGCATGATGTTGCAATAGTCAGGGTCGTTGCCGAGCGTGTCTTCGACGATTTTGCAAAAAGCTTGAGGAAAAAGACCTTTATCAAGCTTGGAAATGGCGTTGTGAACGTCTTCTTTGGATGCGGAAACTCCGCGCTGCATATAGCGCTCGTTCATGACGGG
>CAYTXN010000264.1:0-5056 GCA_964441195.1 uncultured Limnohabitans sp. | reverse complement strand
AGCATGGGAGTTTGGAGGTTTGGAAGTTTGGAGGTCTGGAAGTAGGAGGTTTGGTAGCTTGGAAGTTGTGAGTAGTATTTAGTAAGTTGTAAGTGGTTTCTTTCTTGGTCTTGATTCTGGCTTCTTGTCTCTGGTTTCTAGCGTCTTAATACTTGATACTTATGTCTTGATACTTTTTTCTACTCGCTTCGCAAAGAATTTACAGGATTAGAAGAAGCAGCTTTGAAAGCTTGAAAACCAACGGTCAAGACAGCTATGATGAGCAAAAGAAATCCTGATCCTGCAAAAATCCACCAGCTTAAGTTGGTTTGCATCGCATAGGTTTCCAACCAAGAATTTGCAAAATACCAGGCCACTGGCAAGGAAATAAGAACAGAAATACCTACCAACTTCACAAAATCCCGGGTAATCAAAGCAAGAATTCCTGTCATGGATGCCCCAAGGACTTTGCGAACTCCGATTTCCTTTTTGCGACTTTCAGCGGTGAAAGCTGCTAAGCCAAATAGCCCGAGGCAGGATAGAAATATGGCTATGACGCCGAAGTATCCTGCGATTTTGGATATCCGCTTTTCCTGTTCATAAAGTGACTGATAATCTTCATCCAAAAATTCCATTTCGGCCTTTTGACCTACGACAGTGTCAAAAACTTCAGAAATTGAAGCCATCGTTTGAGATTGATTTTCAGGACTAATTCTCACCATTATTTTATGGGAAAATGCCGGATCATATTTCATAAAGGCTGGTTTGACAGCGACTTTGAGGGATTCGAAGTGGAAATTTTTGACCACTCCGATCACCTCCATATTATTTCCCCAGAGATTCATAATCTTTCCCACAGGTTCTTGAAATCCAATGACTCGTACAGCTTCCTCATTTAAAATTATCTTGGTGTTTTCCTCACCAAATTCAGGAGAGAATGATCTTCCTGAGACCATTTCGAAGCCCATTGTTTCGATCAGGTCCATGTTCACTGTGATGTTTTCAAACTTCACCTGCTCATCGGGATTTTTGCCTTCCCAAGTCAGGCCAATGGTCGAACTCATATTTCCTACTAAAGGATGGGAAAGACTTGAGGCATTTTCCACCCCAGGAATGCTCTTAATTTGATCAATTACAACCTTCATCTGATTATCCGGAACTGACGCCGATAGAATCTGAATAAGATGGGCTTGATTGTATCCAAGATTCTGGCTTTGGATATGATTCATTTGCTTGGATATCACAACAATCCCAATGATCAAAATCATGGAAACAGCAAATTGGAAAACCACGAGGCCTTTTCGAGCGAAAAGCTCACCCACACTACCTCTAAGATTATTTTTCATAATCTGAACAGGCTTGAATCGAGTGAGGTAAATCGAAGGATAAATACCTGCCAAAAATCCCGTAATCACCCAGATAGTTATCAGAATCATTAGTTCTTCCAATCCAACTTCAAGGCTCAAACCTTTGAGCGTGATGGAATTAAACAAAGGAAGAAGTATATAAACCATCAAAACAGCTACGATCATAGCTAAAAAAACCAATAAGAGCGATTCACTGATGAATTGCCAAAAAAGACCAGCTCTTCCTGCCCCCATTGCCTTCTTTACGCCGATTTCTTTAACTCGAGCCATGGATCTGGCTGTGGTCAAGTTCATGAAATTGATACATGCAATTAGTAAGATAAAGGCTGCCACAGCAGAAAAAATCCAAATGTAGCTGATTCGGCCACCGGCGACTTTTCCATCGACATAGGTAGAATACAAGTAGGTATCTGCATAGCGCTGCACAAATGGAGTGACATTCGATCCCTCTGCTTTTCCCTTTATGAAGCCAGCAATTTCTTCATTGAAAGCTTCCACATCAGTACCTTCTTGAAGCAATAAAAAAGTAGCCGCATTGAAATTATCCCAATGTGCACCCTCTCCTAACATTTGTTTGAAATATGGAAAGGAAAGCAAATATTCGGGTTTGTCGATATCCTTAGAACCCAAATCCTCATAAACTCCAGTGACTTCGACTTCATTGCCAAAGCTAAATACCTCCCACTTGAGGGATTGACCCAGTGCATTTTCCGGACTTCCAAAAAGCTTATCAGCTAAAGACTTTGAAAGGGCAACCGAATTGATGTCGGAAAGTGCCGATGATTTATCACCTACTAAAAACTTGTAGCTGAACATTTCCAAAAAGGTCTGGTCCACAAAAAATCCCGAGGTGATGATTTTAGTGTCACCATTACCAAAAGACATTCCTGGAATGTTGGGAGAAACTCCCGCTGCCAGTTCTACCTGAGAAAGTTCAGCTTCCATCGCCTCAGCCATACCCGCAGGCGTCACGTCAATCGTCACGATTCCGCCTGAATTGTCATGATTAGTCATGACTGAATAGATCCTATCCGAATTTTCATGATATCGATTGATACTCAATTCATCTTTTACCCACATCGAAATCAAAATCACTGTTGTCAAACCCAAGGATAATCCCAAGAGATTAATGACAAAAATGGACTTGAACTTTTGAAAGTTACGGACTGCGAGGAGGAAGTAGTGACGGAGCATGGGAAGTATGGGGGTATGGAGGCTGGGAGGTTTGGAGGGTGGGGAGTTTGGAAGTATAGAGGTATGGAGGTTTGGCAGCAATAATTTTTTTAGTGGACTCTTGATGTTTTAGGAGGTTTTAAATAAATTAATTATCATTTACTAAACCATTTTAAACCAATTACTTATGGGGAATTTTAAATTTGAAAAGCTCAGAATTTGGGATTCGGCCATGGATTTCGGTGAGCTGATCTTCGACGCTTCGGGTAAGTTCCCTATTGACGAGAAATACAACTTGATTTCACAAATAAGAAGGGCCGCAGATTCTATTGCTCTAAATATTGCTGAAGGTTCCACAGGGCAATCCAATAAGGAATTCCGAAAGTTTATTGGCTATTCTTTAAGGTCTCTGTCAGAAGTAGTCACCTGTTTGCATAAGGCAAAAAGAAGAAAATATCTTTCTGAATCAGATTTCTCTTCTTTCTATACCCAAGCTTATACACTTATGAACAGCATGGGAGCTTTTCGCGCAACTTTACAAATTAATAAGGCTTCCAAACCTAAGGACGCCAATACATAGCGTAATGGAACTTCCTTACCCCCATACTCCCAAACTTCCCAACCTCAAACATGAAACTGCTCCCGGATATTCTCCGTCACCACTTTTCCATCGAATAGGTTAATGATTCGGTGTGCGTAGTTGGCGTCATGTGGGGAGTGAGTTACCATCACGATGGTGGTTCCTTCGTTATTGAGTTCTTCCAAAAGGCGCATTACCTCTTCTCCATTCGTCGAATCCAAGTTACCGGTAGGTTCATCGGCAAGGATCACAGAAGGCTTGGCTACAATCGCCCTGGCAATTGCCACACGTTGCTGCTGACCACCGGAAAGCTGCTGAGGAAAGTGATTTCTTCGGTGCATGATATTCATACGAGTAAGCACTTCTTCCACTTTTTTCTTTCGCTCATCAGAGGGGATCTTCAGATATAGCAAAGGCAACTCTACATTTTCGAATACAGTCAATTCATCGATCAAGTTGAAGGACTGGAAAACGAAACCAATATTTCCCTTTCTCAAAGCTGAACGCTGACGCTCAGAAAATTTCGCAACTTCCTGATCGAGGAAGAAATATTCACCTCCGTCAGGATTATCCAACAGGCCGATGATATTCAGGAGCGTGGATTTACCACAACCTGAAGGGCCCATTATGGCGACGAATTCGCCTTTTTTGATTTCAATTTGGATTCCATCCAGCGCGGTAGTTTCCACTTCTTCGGTTGCGTAAAGTTTACGAAGATTTACTGTTTTGATTACGTTTTCCATATCTGGTTAGTGTGATTTTTATATAGATGCAATTTTTGTTTGATTCGTTGCTTTAATTGAGCTGGAGTACTTCATTGTTCCCGAAGTTTTCATATCCGCTGACGATGACTTTTTCGCCTTCAACTAGTCCTTCAAGTACTTCGTAGAACTCAGGGTTTTTTCTACCTAATCGAATGTTTCGTTTCTCAGCATTGCCTGAAGCATTGAGCACAAAGACCCAATTTCCTCCGGTATCCTTGAAGAATCCACCAGTTGGCAGCAGCAAGCTTTGCTCACTTTGACCTAACTCAAGTCTAATCCGCACACTTTGACCACGTCGGATTCCAGCAGGGCTTTCTCCGGTAAAAACCATATCTACTTCAAAGCGACCATTGGTAATGGTGGGATAGATTTTAGAGATCTCCAGTTCATAATCCTGTCCGCTTAGGGTAAACTTTCCACGAAGTCCTTGGCTGATTCTAGGAAGATAAAGTTCATCTATTGGCACTCTCACTTTGAATTCGTCCAGAATATCAATTTGACCATAGCGTTGTCCCGGGTTGATTGCTTGCCCGATTTCCAGTTGCTGAGGTGTTGCTAATTGCCCTGCGATCGGAGCTGTAATCACGAGGTTGTTCAGAATGTTACCCACTCCGTTTAGCGAAGCATTCATTCTTCCCTCGGATTGTCGAAGTTGGCTTAGCTGAAAAGACCGGGCGATGGAATCATTTCGATAGGAAGTATACGTGAGCTTTTTGCGCTTGACGTTGTACTCGTATTGCTCTTTCACTTCTTCAAATTCCCGATCGGAAACCAATTTCTTGTCGTGAAGTTCTTTGAAACGCTCGTATTGAGGCTTTAGCAAACTGATCTGATAATCGATTTCTGCTAATTGTCCTTGCTGACTCAAGTCATTTTGATCGAGCAAAAGTCGAGTCTGTCTCAAGTTGTTGATTTGCTCATAGAGCATGGTCTCCCGCTGCATGACATCGAGCTGAAGATTGGAGTTGGTGAGGACGAGAATCGTATCACCTTTTTTCAGCAATGCTCCCGACTCACGGATGACCTGATTGACCATCCCCCCCTCTATTGCATCAAGGAAGACAGTACGGGCCGGTTCGATCTGACCTGAGACCAAAATGTAATCGGTGAATTCGCCGGTGGAAACTGTAGCGATGCTAAGTCTGTCCTTTTCCACATTCATCGTGGATCGGTGATCTGCAAATCCGATTTGA
>CAYTXN010000263.1:0-5062 GCA_964441195.1 uncultured Limnohabitans sp. | reverse complement strand
TGAAGGATTGTTGGGCCAGGCATATTCCTATAGGGAAAGTCAGAAGAATGGAAAAAAGGTATTTCATTTTCGGTCGAATTGGAGAGGTTTTTTTTGAGGCTTTTTGAATTAATCAAATTTTAGAAACAGAGAAGCCGGAGTTACCAACTTCCACCGCCACCACCTCCGCCACCACCACCGGAGAATCCTCCTCCTCCGGACCCACTGCTTCCACCACTGGATGGTTTGTGACTGGATTGACTGATCGTATTGGACAGACTGGAGTTTAGCATGTGAGCAAAAGATGCCCGTTGGATCATACCTCCAGTGTACCAAGTTGGATGATACTGCTGTGCAGTAGAACTCAAACTGAGCATTTTCTGAAATTTTTCGCCCCAGATTTCATCCACATCCAAGACCATTGCATAAGGAAGGAGCTTTTCAAATTTTTCAGGAGTCAGTTCCGGTGGATTACTGAACTGCAGCAATTTTTCCTCTGCGGCAGCCATATACATTTTGAATCCGTCAATTTCTGCTCTGAGCTTCAGTTTTTCCAGAGCTGGCTTGCGGATAAGCCATTGGTAAATAAAGAAAAGGATAATATTCCCACCTATAAAACCAATGAGCAATGGCGCTTTTCCCTGAAAAACAAAATAGTCCTCCATGTTGATGATGAGAACGATGTATCCTATAATTAGCAGGATTGGCAAAATCCAAAACTTAACGTTGAAGCCTTTGTAGATCAGCGGATTCCATTGAGAACCTAGGCTTGACTGAAATTTCTGAACAGCATCTGCTACTTTAGAATCGTATTTTCCATCAAGTGTAATTCTACTATCTGATGTGAATAAGGAGCTCAAAAGTTTTTTTTCTTCTTTTGGAAGGCTGTCATCGGGCAGTTTTTCTTGGATCAGATCAAACTCTTTTTGTTTGAATAATCCGAATAGTGTCGATTTGGTATTTTCCTCAATCCTGAGATATCCCTTAGAGGCTAAACTTACAACTGAAGCTGTGATAAAGTCCTGCCAGTAGAAGCCTTTGCTGATCATTCCAACGGAAGCGGGCGAAAGTCCGCCAGGAGGATCAAAGAGCGGAATAACTGTGGGTTTTGGTGGATCAATCCCATAGTTCAACCAAGTGAATAAATAATACCCCAATAAAATCAATCCAAATAATCCAGTAATTATTTGATATCCATATTGTTGAAATTTGGTGGGTGGTGGTGGTGGTGCGATAATTCCCTTGCTGAAACCAACCGCAATGCTGAGGTTATCGCCAGGCCGCAAATTAGCAGCTGAAAATGTAACGGAAGTTCCACTTTCTGAATATTCACAATTCTGTTCTGTGCTTCCATATTGTCCCGTATAACAGGCCATTTGGATGATTTCGGCCCCTCCTGGTATAGTGATTTCCGCACTTATTTTTCCAATGGGAAATGGCCACTGGGTGCCATTTACATTCCAATAGAGCTCATCATAGTCATCAAAAAACCTGATTTGGTCTAGAACTGAATAAGTGATTTCGTAATCATATACACCAGGCTCCAACAAAACCGAAGACTCTCCAACATAGATGGACAGGTGTCCGTTTTCCTGCTTAGTATGGTATGGTGATTCTACACCATCACGCTTAACAGAGAGAATTGTGTATTCATTTTTAATTTCTCGATCCTGTTTATCAAAGCGAGAGAGAAGCAAAGACCGAATTATCCCCCTTTTCCCGCTGATTTCTGTTGCGTATTGAATCTTTTCCACGACAGTAATCTGTCTGGAAGGATCGATTGAAATTGTCGAATGAAATTCATTCAATTTTTCGCTTTGGGCAGAAACCTCTACGAAAAGAAAAAGTCCAAATAGAAAAAAAACTAATGACCTCATTTAGAATTTCACTTGAGGAAGCTGACGCTCTGTCTCGTTATCCAATTCGAAAAACTTCGATTTGATAAATCCGAAAATGTTTGAGATGATATTGCTAGGGAATGATTCGACCAGAATATTTTTTTCTCGTACAGTTCCATTGTAATACCTTCTGGATTTTTCGATGTCTTGTTCGATCACGGAAAGTTCTTCCTGTAACTGCAGGAAATTTTGATTGGCCTTTAGTTCGGGATATTGCTCAGCTAATGCAAATAAATTCACCAGCGCTTTGTTGAGTTGATTCTCGGCTGCTTGGTGGCCTTCTACTGTAGTGGCAGCTTGTGCTTGATTTCTTGCCTGCACTACTTTTTCAAAGGTTTCTTGTTCATGTTTTGCGTAGCCTTTCACCGTTTCGACGAGATTAGGGATTAGGCTGTATCGCTTCTTGAGCTGCACATCGATTCCGCTCCATGCTTCTTCCACTAGGGTATTTAGCCGGACTAGTTTATTGTAGATTCCAACAGCGTAGAAAGCGATTAGGAGTATGATAACTCCGATAATTAGTAAGGCCATATGCGTGGATTATTAGCTAGTAAAAATTAATATTCATTATCAATTTAATGATTTATTTAAAAAGAATTCAGTCGAGATAAATTGGTATCTGGAAACCCAATTTTAGTTACGTTAAGCGGGCTTTGTTTGGGAACGGCAATAAGCCGTCAAATTGGAAAAATTACGGCTTTCTTAATTTCTCTTTCTGAATTCAGTAGGTGTGATTCCACAATATTTTTTGAATTGCTTACAAAAATGGCTTTCATCCGTAAAGCTGAATTCATGGGCAATTTCTGATAAGGTAAGCTTGCTGTAGGTAAGCCGAGCTTCAATAAGTCCGAATTTATAGTTTGTAATGTACTGTTTGATTGATTCGCCGACTTGTTTTTTGAAAAATAAGCTGATATAGTTCGGTGCCATGTTAAACTTTTCTGCAAGCGCTTCGATACTGAGCCGTGAAGGGAAATAAATGTTTTTCTTCACATACAAAAGAATAGATTCAACCGAATCAGAATAGGACGCAACCTGACCTGCTTCGTCCGACTGCCTGAGTTTTCTAGCCAGGATAATCAAAATACTCCGCATCAGGCTGTCACGAACTATTTCATAGTATGGGGATTGATTATTTTCATATTCACTTTCAAGGACAGAAAGTAGATTTAATAATTTAGCCTTATCCTGTTTATCCTTAATTAATGAACCGCGGCTTTGCAAAGGGATGTTAAGCAAAGTTTCTATAATAGGTTTCCACTTGGATTCATCACTTTCCGAAAGCACCCTACTAAAGGGTTCATTAAATCGAATAAAGCAAAACTCGGTTAATTCCCTTATGTCAAAGGAATGAAAATCCTCTGGACCTAAGAGAAAAACATCCCCATGCCCATAGGTAAAAAAGTTGCCATTGATGTTGTGGACTCCACTCCCCTTCAGGATAAAAATAATTTCAAAGTACGTGTGATTGTGAATTGGATGCTGCCATTCACTGGCTTCAAAATGGTATATGTTAAAGGGAGCATGTAGTAAATAACGTTTCATCTGTTTAAAATTTGATTTTTATTGGTCAGATGGAATCTCGTATGGGTGATATTCAATTGGCTGTGTAGAATCTGTGACATGCTCGATTTCATAAAAATGTAATTCCCGAGAAATGTACTTATTAATAATGGATTTTTACAATTCAATTCGGTAGCTCAGAGTCTAATTTTACAGAATTAAAATATAAAACTCGACTGTATGAAACTCTTTGTTATTGCATTGATAGCCTTTTTAACTGTTTTAGTCCAACCATCAAGGGAGGTAAATCACGAATGGGAAGTACTATTAGATTCCGAGTTGACAAATTGGGAAAATTATCTTAGCTACAGGCATAAGTCTGGATATAATGGAAAAGTACCAAAAGACGCAAACGGTGTAGACATAGCACCCATTGGCTACAATAAAGATGAAACTGGTGTTTTTACAATTCTGGATGAGCCAGAAGGACCGGTTCTCCGGGTGAGTGGAGAAATCTATGGCAGCATTTTTACCAAAAAGTCCTATAAAAACTATCACTTAAAGCTCCAAGTTAAGTGGGGTACAGAAAAATATGAACCCCGAAAAGATTTGCTCAAAGATTCAGGAATTCTATATCATTCCATTGGTGAAGCTGGTGTAGAATACTGGAGATCTTGGATGCTTTCTCAGGAATTCCAAGTGATGGAAGGTCACATGGGCGATTTTTGGTGCCAGGCCACTTCCGGCATTGATATCCGTTCTTTTCCCCCGGAAGGAGATAAAATGAGCCCAGTAGCAGATATAACTCAACCATTTCGTCCTTTTCAAGGTGGTGGAGATGTTTTTTGTCTTAGGTCATCCAACTTTGAAACTCCCGAAAATGGTTGGACTACACTCGAACTCATCACTTTTGAAGGAAAAAGTCTTCACATCGTCAACGGACAGGTGGCCATGGTATTGAAAAACTCCCGCTATAAAAACTCGGATGGCGAACAGGTTCCTTTGATTGAAGGAAAAATCCAATTGCAGAGTGAAGCCGCTGAAGTCTTTTACAAAGACATACAGATCAAACCCATCACTGAGCTACCAAAGAACTATGAAGTTTTATTTGATAATTAAAACCAGCAATGTGATTTCATCTTTGGATGATCAGGTTGTATCGGTGTTTCAAATTAGGCTTGCATCACCCAAATGAGTGTATTGAAATAAAAAAGTCAGTCCCGATGGTTTTTCAGGACTGGCTAATTTTTTTCAAAGAAGACCAGAAAATTGATAGGTTAAAATGTATTCCTCTTTTTAATCAATTTCAATATCGGCCTAAATCACTTCTTATCGTATGTCAGTCTCGGGCCATCACACCATGACCAAGTGTTGATGAGTTGATTGTTGTGCCTCAAAATAAGTAATTCGCTTCCTAATACACAGGTACCGGCTAATTCTTCTCCTGCTGTAAAATCCAACAAAACGTTTAATTTGACATCCGCAGATGAAGCAATCTCTCCCCTCTCTGTTAAATAAGTACCCGAAGAAACTTCTGATTGGCCATCTGCTTCTTGTGTTTTTACAAACGTCCCATCTGAATTGAATTGATAGGTTTGCCGGTAGGTCATCTCCGAGCCTGCAAGAATAGGACCTCCCCAGCCACCTTCGATGGAAATTAAATCCCATTGTCCAATTACAAT
>CAYTXN010000262.1:0-5064 GCA_964441195.1 uncultured Limnohabitans sp. | reverse complement strand
TCATCATCCCCAAAATACTGATAAATGGACTGCTCACTGATGATTTGGTACATATACGGGTGAAAAAGGATGTGAACTTATAAAAATCTGGTTTTGAATGTTGGCACTTAAATTTAAAAACATTTTTCAAAAAGCCTTATTTCCTTTACATGAGTTTTAATTTTGGGATGATCAAAACAACTCAGTGTTTAAATTTGTCTTCGAATTAGAGTAAATGAAATCCATGAGTAAGAATAAAAAAATCTTCCTAGCGCTATTCATCATCTTTATGCTGATCATGCTCTGGATTGGCTATGATATTTCGCAGCGAACCACCTTTCCTGGCTCAAAAGGCAATTTGAAAGAACGGATTTCGACGGAGGTAGAATCAGAAAAGAAATGACAGGTAAGAAAATAGATGTGGACCGGATCGATCTGGACAAGATGAAAGAAAAAACCACGGAAAATCCGGGGTTACTTCCTTATGCCCATCACTCAGGCAGTGCGATCATCAAACCGGAGGATAAAGGTAAAATTACGGGTCGTGCCGTGGCTGCAATGCACAGTCAGACCGATATGCAAATGGCTCAAATCTATGATCAAATGCGTCTCCTGGCAGATCAGGCGAAAAAGATTCAATCCAGAATTGAGGTTTCAGAGCGGATATATCAAGCTTCGATTGCTTTTGAACCCTTAATCAATCATCGCTATTTTTTGTACCAAAAGGCAGATGGTGTCGACTTCATGAGTATGATCGCGCCTGAAGAGTGGGGTAGGAAAAAAGACTGGGCAGCATTTGTAGCAGAGGTAAAACTTCTTGCGGATCACACTTGGGAGATTCTCCGGGAAAATAATTAAGCCATGGATCATTTGATGACGCGCCAACTTGACCTGATTTTGAAAGAAGGTGGAGCGGATTACGATTGGCAAGTGGAGCTGGATGTAAATTCAAAGTTTCTTGATACAAAGGGAAATTTTTGGTTGAAAGAAATTTTTGAAGACTTGGGAGGAATGGGGTCTTTTCCTTTATTGGAAAAACTCAAATTCGATTTCAAAATCGGCAGACATTTGATCCTTTGGGATGATGAACTGCATTTCAACCGCTATCGGCTTGTCACTTTTAGATCTGAGATGTACACGGAATGGACCTTCCCTTTTTCAGAAAGCCACAAAAGACTTTGCCGAACTTTTGAAAAAGAATGCATAAAAGCCGGACTTCAACAACGAATTTGGAATGGCCCTCCCGTTGCCAAAAATGTTTTTGGACAAGCAGAAGAATCGGGTGATTTTAGCGGAAATGGAGCTTCAGGGTGGAAGCTTTTGGCATACAACGATGCCCAATATGACCTCCAAACCCGTCTTCATGGGTACAAATTGATTAGACTTTCGCCTTATGAGACGATCATGACTGGAGGATCTTTAAAGCGCTTGGATCAGTTGCTAGTGAATCCAAAAGAAGAGCAGCGAACCATGCTATATAACTGGCTGATGCGGAAAGTAGGATAGAAGGGAGTAGCAAGTATCTAGACATAAGTATCAAGACATTAGATACAAGTGATTAGAAACAAGAATCTAATCCCAAACGGGAAGCTACAGACAAGAGGCTAGAATCAAGCAAATAGTCCAAATATCTCCCGCTCGATCTTTTCCACAATAAAAGAGAAATCTTCCGGTCGGTCCACAAAATCCAAGTCATTCACGTCCACAATTAGGAGTTTGCCTTCTTTGTAATCCCCAATCCAATCTTCATAGTGCGAATTCAGATTTTTCAGGTAATCGATTCGCATAGCAGTTTCATAACTCCGACCTCGCTTTTCGATTTGTCCGACCAGTTTTGGAATGTCTGCTTTCAGATAAATCAGAAGATCTGGAGCTTTCACATGTGAAATCATGGAATCAAACAAACTCCGATAATTGTGGTAATCTCGCTCGGTCATGAGTTTGCTTTTGTACAGATTTGCTGCGAAAATGTAAGCATCCTCATAGATAGTCCGATCCTGAATCGTCGAAATAGGGCTTTCTTGGATTTTTCGGATTTGATTGTATCGCGAATTCAAAAAGTAAACCTGAAGGTGAAAAGCCCATCGCTTCATATCCTCATAGAAATCTGGTAAGTAGGGATTTTGATCCACTGCTTCAAATTCAGCCCTCCAGCCGTAATGTTTTGCGAGCTTTTCTGTAAGCGTAGTTTTCCCGCTGCCGATATTTCCTGATACTGCTAAATGCATGATTTCTGATTGAAAACTTATTTTGAAAATCTCGATGCGACTACTAACTCTTTACTTCCTGGAGTGTACTGATAAAAACCCTCTCCAGTTTTAACGCCTTTGTAGCCGGCTTCGACCATGTTTACTAAAAGTGGGCATGGGGCATATTTTGGATTGCCAAAGCCCTCATGAAGTACTTTCAGAATAGACAAGCAAACATCCAAACCGATAAAATCCGCTAATTGCAAAGGTCCCATTGGATGGGCCATTCCAAGTTTCATCACCGTATCGATTTCCGAAACTCCAGCCACTCCTTCAAAAAGCGTATAAATCGCTTCATTAATCATTGGCATCAAAATCCTATTGGCCACAAATCCGGGGTAGTCATTTACCTCAACAGGATCTTTGGAGAGGTCTCGCGAAAGTGCCATAATGGTTTTAGTCACTTCATCCGAAGTCGCATAGCCACGGATGACTTCAACCAATTTCATGACTGGCACCGGATTCATAAAATGCATCCCAATCACTTGCGATGGACGTTTTGTCACTGCTGCAATTTTGGTAATTGAGATTGAGGAAGTATTGGAAGCAAGAATGGCTTTCTGAGGAGTGAAATGGTCTAATTGACGAAAAATATCCAGTTTCAAAGTCATATTTTCGGTAGCTGCTTCCACTACTAAATCTGCATTTTTCACACCTTCTTCAATACTGGTAAAAGTGGAAATACGAGCAAAAGAAACATCTTTTTCCTCTTGCGAAATCGATCCTTTGGCTACCTGACGATCCATATTTTTGGAAATGGTTGCCAAAGCTTTCTCCAAGAATTCGGACTTGATATCTACCAATGAAACTTGATATCCATGTTGGGAAAAAACGTGGGCGATACCATTTCCCATGGTCCCGGATCCAATAACTGAGATTGATTTCATAAAACTTTGATTTCTAGTGTAAAACGTTATGATTTGGGTCTATTTCGGCAGAAAGGCCGTTTTTTAATTCTTCAAAACTAAGTCTAAGCGGTTCCAATTCCAATTCAAACCCGAGCTTTCCCGACTTTGTTTGTCGGAGAAAGGCAATGCGTCGACAGGATTTATCCCTAACTTTGAGGTATGAAGGAACTTGGTCTAATCAGCAAACTGACAATAAATCGATTCACTGACTTTGGCGCCTACTTGGCGCTAAGCGATGGGGGAGAAGTGCTTTTACCCAAAGGCTATCTCAAAGGGGAAGAAAAAGAAGGAGATGAGGTAGAGGTTTTTGTATACACTGACAGTGAAGACAGGCCGGTTGCTGTGACCCAAAGACCTTTGGTGCTTTTGGATGAATTTGCCGTTTTAGAGGCTAAAGAAGTGACCAAATTTGGAGCTTTTTTGGATTGGGGATTGCCAAAGGATTTATTTGTTCCCAATGGCGAAATGGCCAAAAACATGGAAGTTGGACAGAAATATCTGATTCGGCTATGTGTTGATTTCAAAAGCACACGATTGATCGGAGTAAGCAAATACCGTGATTTTATTGATCCTGCACCGAGGGATATTGAAGCTGGAGATGAAGTAGCTGGGTTGATTTTTGAAAAAACTGATCTGGGCTATAAAGTCTTGATTGAAGATCGATTTGAGGGATTAATCTTCGCAAATGAGGTTTTTCAGCCTCTGGAAATCGGATCTATTAGAAAACTTTGGGTAAAAAAACGTCGGGATGACGGCAAGTTAGATCTTCAGGTTCTGCCAATAGGAAGAGTGAAATATGACGAGGGCTCAGAAAAAATCCTTTCAATTTTGGAAGAGAAAGGATTTTTGCCACTTCATGATAAATCTGATCCTGCTGAAATACAAGCTACGCTAGGCATGTCCAAAAAACATTTCAAGCAATGTATTGGACAGTTATTCAAAGCAAGACAAATTGTGATCAGCCCCGAGGGAATTTCGGTCAACAGGGATTAGTCCAGCTTGAGAATATCACTTGGTGTGTTGCAAAGGATCGCCTTGTTTTTATAAATAGCTATCGGAGACTTTATAAGATGGGGAAATTTTGCTAGGATATTTAGCCAGCCTTCTTCATCCCAATCTTTGCCTGCAATATGTTGCTGATATTCTGGGTGTGCACGGTTCAACAGGTCTTTTGGTCTCAAATCCAACATGTTAAGAATTTGATCCCATTGAGTCGAAGTGATTTTTTCTTTCATCACATCGATTTCATTGACGAATTTGGTTAAAGATTTTGCGTAAGCTTTGGTCTGCTTATCTACTGTCTGAGAAGAACTATGGTAAAAATACAGTTCTGATGGATGGAGTTTCATAGTATTTGGGTTTAGCTTGCTTTAAGATAGTCAAAAATATAATTAATTGAAATTCAATTATTTGCCATATTGAAAATTGATCTTGAAAAATTTGTGAGGGAAAGCAAGTCTGATTTCCCAAGTAATAAAAAGCTGAAGGAAAAGCTTAAAAACACGAAACCAAAAAATCTGGATTCCATTTTCCATCATTTGCATGAGGAGACTTTTCAGCAAATTGATTGTTTGGAATGCGCCAACTGTTGCAAGACGACCAGTCCGATTTTTATTCAGACAGACATTGATCGGTTGGCGAAAATTTTCCGGATGAAAACCAGTCAGTTTATCGACGAATACCTACATCGGGATGAAGAGGGTGATTATGTGCTCAATTCCTCGCCTTGTCCTTTTCTTGGGTCTGAAAATAAATGCCTTGTATATGAAGATCGTCCTAAGGCTTGTCGAGAATATCCCCACACCAATCGGAAAAATATGCAAGGAATCTTGGACCTATCTCTCAAAAATACATTGGTATGTCCGGCAGTTTTTAAAATTTTTTATGAGATCGGCAAAGATTATAGGAAGTAAACCGTTTCTTTTGCT
>CAYTXN010000261.1:0-5064 GCA_964441195.1 uncultured Limnohabitans sp. | reverse complement strand
ATTCCCAAGACATTTCCAAAACCTTCGCAGCGTTTGCAGGCTCCATAAGGATTATTGAAAGAGAAAAAGTTGACAGATGGGAGCTCGAAGCTCATTCCGTCCAATTCGAAGCGGTCCGAAAATGATTTGGTGGCGACATCTGGCACGGTGATTTTGCAATCTCCGTGACCTTCAAAAAGTGCTGTTTGCACAGAATCGGCGATTCGGAATTGGTTGTCTTCGTCGTCCTTTTGGACGGTGGCGCGGTCGATTAGGATTTCGTATTTGCCTTTCTTTACCTTTTTTTCTTCCAAGAGCTCTTCGACGAAGAATACTTGTCCATCAATCAGAATTCTAGTGTAACCTTTTTGGAGCAAAAGCTCCAATTCCTGCTCGATTTTCCGCCCTCTTTCAATTTGCAAAGGACAAGAAATCATGACTTTGGCGCCTTCTTCAAAGGAAAGCACATAGTCTACTATATCTGTGACGGTGTTGTGTTTGACTTCCTTGCCTGAGACCGGAGAGTAAGTTTTTCCAACTCTGGAGTAAAGCAGTTTGAGGTAATCGTAAATCTCGGTTGTTGTGCCGACTGTGGATCTTGGGTTTTTGGTGCTGACTTTTTGCTGAATTGCAATGGCTGGAGCGACACCTTTGATGTACTCCACATCGGGTTTTTCCATCCTGCCTAAGAATTGACGGGCATAGGAACTCAAGCTTTCCACGTACATCCGCTGGCCTTCGGCAAAAAGTGTATCAAAGGCCAAAGAGGATTTTCCCGAACCCGAAAGTCCGGTGATGACGATGAATTTGTTTCGTGGTAAAGCGACGCTCAGGCTTTTGAGATTGTTGACTCGAGCGTTTTTGATGATGATGAATTCCTTGGGATCTAGGGAATCGAAGTCGATTTTAGCTGATAAAGTGCTTAAAGTCATAGCCGGCAAAGTTAACAATCAAACAGGGGAAGTAAGAGAAAAGTTGGGTTCTTGTTTGTAATTGTAAAAAGTAAAATGCCATTTGTACAAAGTACCATGTACCAAGAACAAAGTGCAAAAGGTAGTAATGACAGTCCTGGACCAAAAATTTTCCAATCTTTCAATTTTCCAATCTTCAAATAATTATCCTTTTCTTCGCAGCATGGATTTTCAATTTCTCCTCGATGGATTTGCCGAAGGCCTGAAAAACATGACATGGCTGGAAGCGGTGGCGGTATTTTTTGGGATAGCTTCGGTATTTTATTCCATGCGGGAGCATATTTGGGTGTATCCTACAGGTATTGTTTCCACACTGATTTATGTTTGGATTTGCTTTGAGTACAAGCTTTATGCGGACATGGGCATTAATGCGTACTATTTCAGCATGTCGATTTTTGGTTGGTATGTATGGACGCATCCGAAAGAAAATCAGGAAGTCTTACCAGTTACTTGGTTGGATGGAAAAGGATGGTTGATTTCGATTGGTCTTTTTATAATTTCTTATCCACTTTTGGTCTTTGTCCTTTCCAGTTTCACAGACAGCGATGTACCCTATTGGGATTCATTTACCACAGCTTCGGCATTTGTCGGGATGTGGTTGATGGCGAAGAAAAAGGTGGAAAACTGGATTTTCTGGATCATCACAGATTTGGTTTCGGTGCCGCTTTATTTCTACAAGGGATTGGTGCTTACTTCTTTCCAATTCCTCTTTTTCACAGTTTTGGCGACAATGGGACTTTTTGCCTGGATCAAATCTGCAAAAACCTATGCAAAAGCCTAAACGAATCTTAATTCTAGGACCAGAGTCCACAGGTAAAAGCACCTTGGCGGCCGATTTGGCCAATCATTTCGATGAGCCTTGGGTACCCGAATACGCAAGGGAATATCTGGAAAAAATAGAACGACCGTACCAGTTTGAAGATTTGCTAGAAATCGGAAAAGGGCAAGTTGCGCTGGAGGATAAGTTGGCTGAAAAAGCCAATAACTTCCTTTTTTGCGATACCGATCTGCGAGTTATCCACATTTGGTCGGAACATCGATTTGGAAAAACGGATATTTGGGTTTTGGAAGAAATTGATCGGAGAAAGTATGATTTGATTCTTCTTACGGACACTGATTTACCTTGGACGCCTGATCCGCTGCGTGAATATCCCGAACTTGAAATGCGGCAGTATTTTTTCAAAAAGTACCTTCAACTGGCAGAAGAAAGCGGCTTTCCCTTTATGGTAGTCTCCGGAAACCAACAAACAAGGCTTCATACTGCATTGGAAGCTATTAATCAACTTGGAGATTAGAGTCCTTTAATTTTCCAATTTTACAATCTTTCAATTTTTAAATCCCCTTACCATTTTCGAAGCGAAAGCGTCGCAGCCTCTACCAATCGCATCTGATCGGGATGGTAGTTATTGTTCATTACTATGATCGTTTTGTTTTCTTCGATAAATCGAACAATGATCGTCTGATACCCCGGATTGTCACCGGTGTGCATGACCATTTTGCCAAAAGGACTCTTTGGCTCCACTTCCCAGCCAAAACCGTAATAGCTTCGAGTTCCGTCATTCAGCTTTGTTGGAGAAAAAGCCTCTTCCAGTGTTTCTTTCTTGACGAGTTTCTGGGTGTACAGTGCCTGATCCCATTTCAGCAAATCTGCTACAGTACTGCTGACTCGACCCGGACCTTTGCGATTTCCAAGCCACACGGTGTAGTCTGAAGAATGGAATTTATTTGCATTCACGTAGTTTCCTAAGCTGTCCTTGAGGTGGCCTGCGGCAAAGTTTGGAACAGCCGCCTTTTCTACCAATGTCCGAATTCCTGTGTCTTTCATCCCAATTGGCTTAAAAATCCATTCTTCAGCCAATTCCACAAAGTCCTTTCCAATAACCTTCTCTGCAATACTTGCCAACAAAACATATCCCGTATTACTGTATTCGTACTTTTCTCCGGGTTCAAATATCATCGGGGGAGAATAGCGATTGAGATATTCCAAAATATCCGTATTGCCCGCGACCTTGCTTTTGTCCCAGTGCTTATCCATAATATCTTGGTAATCAGGAAGGCCGCTCGTATGAGTCAGCAATTGTCGAATCGTGATTCCTTTGTAAGGAATCTCCAGATACTTTTCCACCGGATCATCGAAAGAGAGCATCTTTTTTTCCTTACACATCATTACAATCATGGCTGTGAACTGCTTAGAAACGGAAGCCATCTCAAAAACATCAGTCGATTGCAAGGGTGTTTTATTTTCAAAAGTGCGGTATCCCATGGCTTTTTCGAGCAGAACTTTTCCATCTTCTGCTACCAAAACGACTCCTGAAAAACCATTGCTTTCCGCCTGAAGTAGAGCTGATTCCAGAATTTTTTGCTGTGCAAAAAGTGGATTTATCCACAGAATAAGCAGGACGAATAATGTGGATAACCTACTCATTTTACCAAAGAATATTTGTTGATGAATTTAAATGTAGCATCAAAAGCATTCACCCAATTGCGATGCAAAAGGAAAGAATGAACCTCATCGGGGAAGATTAATTGCTCGACATGTACGCCTTGTTTTCTCAAGACTTCTGCCAATTCCACACTTTCGGAAAAAAGCACATTTCGATCATCATCTCCATGAATCAGAAGAACCGGGTCTTTCCAGTTTTTGACAAAATTCATTGGAGAAGACTTAAAAGCGAGTTCCGCCATTTCTGGGAATTTCTCCGGTTTGTACCAGGAAGCAAATACAGGAATGTCATTATTCCAATTGTGTACTCCATGAATATCAACACCCACATTGAATTTTTCGGGAGCTTGAGAAAGTGAATGTGCGGTAAGGAAGCCGCCGTAGCTTCCACCCCAAGGCGAAATTTTTGAGTTATCCACATCAGGTCTAGCAGCGAGGTAATCTGCCGCTGCCATTACATCTTGAACTTCACTTGCACCACCTGCACCATAGTTTTCTTCCTCTCGGAAATCCATTCCATATCCAATCCCACTTCGGTAATTCAGGATAAAAGCAATGTATCCCTGAGAAGCGAAATACTGCTGTGCTGCATAAGTATGACTGTAATACATGCCATAATTGAAGCCCAAAAGCATTTGCCTTCTACTTCCGCCATGAAGGAATATGACTGCAGGATATTTCTTTTTCGGATCATAATCCGCAGGTAGAAAAAGCTGTCCATAGCTTTCAAATCCGTCTTTGGCTTTCAAAGTAATCGGTTCAGGCTTAGCTAAGCGTTTGGGAAAGTTGGCAGGGAAAAGTTCGGCTGCGAGCATTTTGGTTTGTCCGTATGTTTGGACTATTGGCCAACCTGGCCTATCCCAATTGGACTGAAACCAAGCCAGTCCATTTTGTATTCGTACGGGCGCCCAATTAATCGTCTGCGGATCGGAAAGCAGCTCCAATTCAAATGTGGATAAGTCCAGTCGAGACACTTGACGGCGATCGATATTTCCGATATTATGTGTGACGAGTAACTCATTTTTTGTAAAGGAAGTTTGAACCCATTCCACTTGTCCCTCACCAGGTGTCAGATGTTTGACTTCTTTTGTTTTTGGATTGATACTATATAATTGTATCCAATTGTTTTTTTCCCAAGGGAAAACCAGAGAACCTGAAGGTGTCCACCAAAGTCGCTCGCTGACCGCTGGCAAATCGTCTACCATGACCGATCCCCGACCCGGATCAGCTTTCCAAACTTCCTCAGCTTCCATAGTGGCAATATCCAAAACCCGAATGCTCCAAGGATTTGCCTCGGTGATCGACGTAAAAGGAAGTAAATTCAGAATATTCGGAATCCGGAGGTAGGCCAGTTTTTTCCCATCAGGACTCCAAGCCGGATAAGCATCAAAATCGAGACTAGACTCGGGGTAGGTCAATTCTTTTTTCTCCAAATCCCACAATCCGACGAAAGAATGATCCGAACGTCCCGACATAAATGCCAAATACTTTCCATCAGGTGAAAAGGAAAGCATAGCTGCATTTCCTCGTGCTGTAAAAAGTTGCTTTACAGAATCCGTGGTATCAGATGCGGCTTTTATATAAACCGCTCCTCCAATCTGGTAGGCAACATTTTCGCCATCTGGGCTGAAAATAGGTGAGGTCCCGGGTGAAAACCACCGGGATTTTCCA
>CAYTXN010000260.1:0-5070 GCA_964441195.1 uncultured Limnohabitans sp. | reverse complement strand
TTTCCATCAAATCCGGAAATGTCGGTGAAGCAGAAATTAAACAATCAGGTTCTGGAGACATTGATGCGGCGTTTTTGGCCATTGATAAATTGGAAGTGTCCAAATCCGGTTCCGGAAATATATCAGTAGGGGACTTAGGCGAAGTTTCAGTTCAGTCTTCGGGTTCCGGTGACTTAGTTTATTCTGGATCACCAAGAATGGGAAACATAAAAATTTCGGGCTCAAGCCGGATTCGAAAGCGATAAGTTGATTGTAAATACGTTCCTTCGACATTCATTATTCGACGTTCGAAATTCGATATTTTAAAGTGGTTCAAGTTTTCAAACTTGGACCATTTTTTTTGATCTCAAACTGAGTCTGATTAGAAAACCTTTGAGGTTTCTAAAAACCTCAAAGGTTTTCATTCACCACGTAAATAGTACATCGTAAATCAAAAATCCCAATCACATTAAAAATCCATTCTCCACCGGATAAGGCGCTGGAATGTCTTTTTCCTCCAACATTTCAAGCAGGTCAATTTCAATTACCCGAGAAATAGAAGAAATCGGTACATCGTTATATGCCCCTTCAAATGGGTTTTCGGAATAGTCTCCGATCCGGTCTACAAGGAAGAAAATCCAGATGATAATTGTAGAAAACGGCACGGTAAGCCAGTAATGAAGTTTGGAGGATTCAGAAAAAATATCCAAAAGACCGAAAGGTATTAAAGCGCAAAAGATGTAATTGATAAATAGACCTGTAGAGGCATATTGTCTAGGGAAGGGGAAGTTCTTGATCCGCTCAGACATGCCTTGACTGTCCATCAATTTTGAGATCAATTGCTGAAGCCAAACATGCTTGTATTCAGTTATTCCGCCACTTTCCTCCAGCTTTTTCAATTCCAGACTTTGGGTTTTCAAAAGCTGGAAAGGGATATTTGTGAAGGTTTTAAGCTTTTCGATTTGGTCTTTAGAAAGATATCTTTCCAATTCTGGATCCAAACCTTTCATACCTTCTTCTCGGTAATAAGGGGTAAAAACAAGATTTTCCACCTTCGCACCATGTTCCCATGATTTCATTTTTCGCATGGCATGTTTCAGTGCCAGAACCCAAGCAAGATGGCGAAAGACAAATTCTTTTTTCCATTCTGAGGAGACATTTGAGTTGGGAAGACTTAGAATCCCGATCGCTATAGTTCTACTATCATTGATAATTGCACCCCAGATTTTTCGTGCTTCCCAAGCCCGGTCATAGGAGCTGTTATTTTTGAAACCCAGATAAAATGCCACAGCAATACCGATGACGGAGATCGGTTGCCAAGGGAGGGAAAAAGGAATACCGGTGACTTCATAAAGTACAATGACCGCTGCCGAATAAAAGAGCGCATTGACCAGTGGTTTCTTGGACCAGCGAATAGTGCTCCAGATATGATAGTGCCTATTGACGTACATGGATGGTGGTTTAGGGTTAAAATATCAAAAAGTTATCACTATTATCCAATTCGAATAGTTGAAATTGTTCTTCTCTTCAAAATCAACCTTTAAATGGCTTTCTTCCAATCACACTCAACTTCTGGAAATACCATTTTTTTACGGATGAAATTAAAGCTGATTTGATGAACTATTCCAACTCTTTCTGCGTCAGTTTTTGGAGATCTTTATTAGTTTCTCGAAGTCATTTATTATAGCTTTAATCAAGCTTTTATTTTATGGATGATCTTTTTGCTGCCCGCTCCCAAATGGCCCTTTCCTTGGGATTTCATATCATTTTTGCATGCATTGGGATGGTAATGCCCTTTTTCATGGCTACTTCCCATTACAAATATTTAAAAACCAAAGAGCCACTTTTCAAGGAACTGACGAAGGTTTGGAGTAAAGGCGTTGCAATTTTTTTCGTAACAGGCGCTGTTTCAGGCACCATGCTTTCCTTTGAATTGGGATTACTTTGGCCAAAGTTTATGCTTCATGCCGGTCCAATTTTCGGGATGCCTTTCTCCTTGGAAGGCACTGCCTTTTTCATTGAAGCCATATTTCTCGGTTTCTTCCTATATGGCTGGGGCAAATTCAATCCTTGGTTTCATTGGTGGACCGGAGTAATTGTGGGTGTCAGCGGATTGGCCTCTGGTATTTTGGTAGTTGCTGCCAATGGCTGGATGAACAGTCCGACAGGATTTGATTTTGTCAATGGAGAGTACTTCAATATCGACCCCATCGCGGCTATGTTTAATGATGCATGGTTTACCCAGGCCTTGCATATGACTTTGGCGGCATTTGTTTCCACTGGATTTGCAGTAGCTGGTATTCATGCATACCTGTTGATGAAAGGTAAAAACTTGGCTTTCCACCGAAAAGCATTCACTATCGCCATTGTATTCGGTGCAGTGGCTGCTATCCTGCAACCCATTTCAGGAGATATTTCGGCAAAAGATATTGCAGTGAGGCAACCCGCAAAATTGGCTGCGATGGAAGCGCATTTTGAAACTTCCAGGCGAGCACCTTTAATCATCGGAGGAATTCCTGATGTGGAAAAGAAGGAAGTCAACTATGCCATAGAAATCCCCGGAGCATTAAGTTTTTTGGCACATGGGGATTTCGATGCCGAAGTGATTGGGTTGGATCAGATTCCGGAAGAACATCATCCACCTGTGATGGTCACCCATTTTGCATTTCAGATTATGGTTGGACTGGGGATGCTGTTGGTCGGATTGAGTTTGCTCTATTTTTTTTCCCTTTGGAAAAAGAAAAGCTGGCAATTCAAGCGATGGTTTCTCAGGCTATTTGTTATTGCCACTCCTTTGGGTTTTATAGCATTGGAAGCTGGTTGGACGGTGACTGAAGTTGGTCGTCAGCCTTGGATCATTTATGAAATTATGCTCACCAAAGATGCGGTGACACCGATTCCGGGAATAGTCTATTCATTTATTGTATTCACGGCGATCTACATTTCTTTGGCAGCTATTGTGACATTTTTGCTTTACAGGCAAATCAAGGTTTTGCCAAAGACCTTGGAAAAGTATTTTGAGGAAACTCCCCAAACTTAATCCGAACCTATGCTCTACGTGGTTATCATTTTTCTCTGTCTGGCGCTTTTGCTTTATGTAATCCTCGGAGGAGCGGACTTTGGTGCGGGTATCCTCGAAATGTTTACACCCGCATCTGCCCGGGAGCAGCTACGGGATACCACCTACAAAACCATCGGGCCTATCTGGGAAGCCAACCACATGTGGTTGATCATTGCTATTGTGATTCTGTTTGTTGGCTTTCCACCGATCTATTCCCTGCTATCTGTGCATTTGCACATTCCTCTGGCTCTGATGCTAATAGGGATTATAGGAAGGGGAACTGCTTTTGTTTTTCGTCATTATGATGCGTATGAGGATGAAATGCAAAAAGTTTATAATCTCATTTTCACGTATTCGAGCTTTATTACGCCATTTTTCCTGGGTTTGATTTTCGGAGCAACTGTAGGAGGTAAGATAGATCCCGAGGCAGTTTCATTTTATAATGCTTATATCGGGCCTTGGTTCAATCTTTTTAGCATCTCGGTGGGCTTTTTCACGGTTGCGATTTGTGGACTTTTAGCTTCTGTATTCTTAATTGGAGAATCCAAAAATCCTGATGTGCGATTTCTAGTGGTTCGCAAAGCAAAGCAATTTATCCTGCTCACAGTGTTGGCTGGTGGTGTAGTGTTTTTTGCTTCCTACCTTGATAATGTTCCACTTATACACCTCTTGCTTCAGGAGATCATCACCATTGGTTTACTGGTTTTGGCTACAATTGCTATGATTTACCTTTGGAAATCGCTGAAGGGAGGAAATCAAACTTTAATCAGGCTGCTTAGTGGGTTTATAGTAAGTGCTATTTTATTGGCTTTTGGATATCATTATTTTCCTGATTTGGTGATCATCAAATCCGGCGAAAACCTTTCATTTTTTAATTCTGCCGCAGTAGGAAAACCCATCGAAACCCTAGCCTGGGCTTTGTTGATTGGAAGTATTTTTATTTTGCCCTCACTTTTTTACTTATTGTATAGTTTTCAGAAAAACAAGGGGAACGAATTACATTAATATGCCCGTAAGCGAACAAAGATGTCCGAGAGGAGTAGAGTAAAAAGATGGAAATATCTGTTCAGTTGACTTTTTGAGGGTTTTTTGCTGGCATAATTGTGGAAATACCAAAGTAAGAATATACCACACTTCAAAAATCTCACTATGCAAATCTCAAAAATATTCTACGCTTTAGCATTCCTTGCTTTGCTGACTTTTCCAGTCGCTGCCTTTGCCTCAATTGAAATGGCAGATCCATATCTCACCAAAGAGTTCACACTAAATGGTGCGGGAAATCTTAACGTTGAAACATCCGGTTCTTCTGTTGCAGTCACTGGGGTGAGTGGCAATAAAGTGATTGTGGATATGTATGTAAAGCTCAACGGAAGGGAAATCGGATTGGAAAATGCAGAAGTGGAAAGAGAATTGGACAACTATGCCCTTGATATCAGCCAATCTGGAAATACTGTTTCGGTCATCGTAAAAAGGAAAAACAATAGTGGCCGAAGTAAATTGAACCTTTCGTTCAAGGTGCAAGTGCCAACGGAAATGTCTTCCAAATTTCAGTCCAGCGGAGGATCAATATCCATCGATGGAATCAATGGAACTCAGACTGTCGCTACCAGTGGAGGAAGTATTCAAGTAATCAATAGTAGCGGACAGGTTAAGACCAGTAGTTCAGGTGGCTCTTTCCGAGTGGAAAATTTCAAGGGAAATATCGATGTGCAGACCAGTGGTGGTTCCATTAAAGTCAATAAACTAATTGGTGATTTGGTGGTGGGTTCTTCTGGAGGAAGTGTAACTCTTGAGGATATCCGCGGAGGCATCAATGCAAGTACAAGCGGTGGATCAATTCGTGCTCAATTGACCAATCTTGAAAAAGGACTAAGCCTAAAAAGCAGCGGTGGAAGTATCACAGCTGTAGTACCGGCAGGACAAGGACTTGATCTTGATCTGAGCGGTGGAAGAGTGAATACTTCGCTAAACAACTTCAGTGGAGAAATGAAGAAAGACCGAATCCTTGGAAAAATCAACGGTGGTGGAAT
>CAYTXN010000259.1:0-5127 GCA_964441195.1 uncultured Limnohabitans sp. | reverse complement strand
GGAAAACCACAAATTTGGCCGATCGTCCAATCTCATAATAATCCCGGAATCGTCAGCCCTGAAGAGTTTCGTGAGGTAATGATCCAAGGGTCGAAGTTTCCAGCTTCAGGAATCATGATGTTTTCGGATCAATCACTTCTTGAGGATCCTGAGAAGATTAAGGTGATGAAGGCCCTTTATTCTAAAGGAAGACCTAAATGAAATTAATGTTCCAATTCAGGTCTTCATTAAATGGAAATAAGGTGAAAATTTTGGCCTCACTCCCCTGTTACATACTTCCGCCAGTTATGCTGCTCCTTGAAGCCTAAGACTTCACGGATTTTTCGATTGGAGAAAAGGGCTTCATGTTCTTCCAATTCACGGGTTAAAGGTACACCGGGGAAAAATTGCTCCGCCAATTCCTTACTTGGAATAATAGCTCCGTTGTGATCATTTCCGGCATTGAAAATCTGGAAACCCAAGTCATCTTTTTGCAAGCATAAGTCCACAATTTGTCCTAAATCACGTGCATCGATATAACAGAATGCATTCCTCCGGCGTACTTCAGGGTTTTTGAAATAGTGAGGAAAAAGTTCGGCGTATTCATGAGGTTCGATCACGTTTCCGATTCGCAGCGCATAAATATCTGCTCCTGATCTTCGCTGAAAAGCCCGGGCCGTTTTCTCATTTACCACTTTGGATAAGCCATAGCTGTCCATAGGATCGACATCGTATTCTTCATCGAGTGGGAGATAGTTTGGATTAGTTTTTCCGTCGGAAAAGCAGATTCCATACGTGGTTTCTGAAGAAGCGATGATGATCTTTTTGATTCCGAGTTTCACGGCCGCTTCGATCACATTGTAAGTGCCGATGGTATTGACCCGAAAGGTTTCATTGTCAGGGTTGATCAGGATTCTTGCCACTGCAGCAAAATGTACGACGGCATCAAACTTCGGTACGCCAGTGCCCGGTTCCAACTCATCAAAACCCGCATACGAACTCATGGCATTAAACATCTGACCGGAATCCGTGATGTCAGCAATCAGATTGTCTACGCCGGGAAGATTCAAGGGAGCTAAATCCACATTCATCACGCGGTGTCCTTGCTCGAGGAGGTAAGGGATCACGTGCTTGCCTGCTTTTCCCGATCCGCCGGTGAAGAGAATTCGTTTTTTGGTCATAGGTTTGGGTGGTTTTATTTGAAAATGTATCGCAATAAGGTTTTCAGTTCCTTTACTATTCACCGAAAATATTGTTTAAAATTAATTTAATCCATTTGAATCCTAAAACTCAGCTAAAAGGTGAAACATATCGACTCAAAGGACAGGTTTAAGCAAAAAGGTGAAAATTATCAGCTTGTGGCACATAATTATCGATTAAGAACTGAAAGTCCCAAATCAATTTTGTTGATATGACTGGACCTCAGGAGGACGTTTGGATATAATTCGGCCTTCCCGTACGCAGCAAGGCATGCTTTTTCACAATCATGCTATAATTGATTAATTTGGATCAAGCTGGAATGGATAGAAACCTTAACTTTCTAGATAGGCCTCAAACTTTCTCTCGGTGGCCTAGCGTCTAAAGATGGTGTTTTGACAGGCAATTTTTGTTTGTGTTTTAAACCTTTATCAACCGACCGAAGTCATAATTTTAAATTTTGCATGAATGAAATTCGCCCTTCCACTTTTAGCTTTTATTCTGCTTTCAATTGCAGGCTGCAACTCGGATGAAGATGGTCCAAGCCAAGAGATGTATTTTCCTCCATTGACAGGTTCGGAATGGGAAACTTCCTCAATATCCGATTTGAGATGGAATGAAAGTCAGGTGCCTGCATTGATTGATTTTTTGGAGGAAAAAAACACCAAGGCCTTCCTTGTCCTCGTCAATGGCAGGATCGTCATGGAAGAATACTTTGACGGACATCAAGCAGCGGACGCTTGGCAATGGAATAGTGCCGGTAAGACATTGGTTGCGGCCACGACGGGAATCGCGCAACAGGAAGGGAGGTTGGATATTAACAATCGGGTATCCCAATATTTCGGCACGGGCTGGACAAGTATGCCGATAGAGAAAGAAAACCTGATTACATCCAAACACCTCCTGAGCATGACTTCAGGAATCAACGATGAGAATCAGTTTGTGATCAGACCCAATTTGACTTATCTGGCTGATGCAGGTACGCGCTGGTCGTATCACAATGTTTTCCAAAGACTCATGGATGTGGTTTCTGCTGCTAGCGGTCAGAGATTTGATACCTATTTTGACTCCAAACTGAGAGATAAAATCGGGATGGACGGATCTTGGAACTTTGGGCTCATCTTTAATATTTACCACAGCACAGCACGTAGTATGGCGAGATTTGGGTTACTAGCACTCAACAAAGGGAAGTGGGATGAGGAGCAAATAGTTGATGAGGAATTTTTCAAAGAAAGCATTGGGAGCTCTCAAGATCTCAATCCTTCCTACGGTTACTTTTGGTGGCTCAATGGGAAATCCCAATTTATGCTTCCGGGTAGCCAAAATGTCTTTCCTGGAGCATTGGTACCGAATGCGCCCGCAGATATGTATGCCGCCATGGGTGCAGAAGACCAACGAATCTATGTGGTGCCCAGTAAAAATCTGGTGATCATCCGCATGGGAAGGGCTTCCGATCCAGCCAATCCAAGTTTTGCAGTTTCCGGTTTTGACCAATCGCTTTGGGAAAAAATCAACGCGGTTATAGATTAAGTGTCTTTGACCAAAGTCCTAAACTCTCACAAGGAAATGGTGGCTTGTTGCAGGTCCTTTTTCAATTGTTCTGATTAAGGTAGAGACAACCTGCCAAGAAGAAAGTGAAATTTTCAACAAGGACTAAAATTGTATTCTGAATTAGTTTTGACTAAAAAATTGTGATACCATAGTCCAGCTAAGATTAGTCCTTCGTTTCCTAAAAACAAGGATTGGTATTTTAATATAGATACTCCGGGGAAGTTTGGAGGATTGAAATTGAGGCTTTCTATAGTTGTTTCCTTCAGAATATTCCCTTCAAGGGATAGTTGAATCAGATGAAAAATATTAAAAAGGGATTCATAATTTAAGAATGGTTTGTAAATGGGGTATAGTCTGCTACTGGCGACGAACCAGATTGTACCATTTGGTAGTTGAACGATGTCGTAGAAATTACTAAAAAACAGACGATTCTGTAATTGAAGTTTTTTGTCCTCGATTTGATTTCCTGATAAGTCGTACTTTTTCAGAGAAATAGAATCAGAGGCATTTTCACGAATAATGGTCCAAATTTCCAATTTATTTTCATTTTTTATAACACGGGTTATATCCATAATGCCGGACCCGAAGGATTTTTTCCACAGTGTTTTAAGTTCCGAATCCGTTACAACAAACCCACCGCCTATTGGCCCTGAAGTAATTAAGAATTTTGAATTTTCTAAGGAATAAAATTCATGTCCATAAGCGGGAATTGGTAAGGCTGAACTGAGATTCATTTCTCCGTTCATTTTTAACATCATTCTCAGGGCGAAATTGCCATATCCGATAAAAAAATCTCCCTGATCATTGAAAACTCCCTTTAGATTTTCGAGAAGATTAGAGTCCATTTCAAATCCGATTCCTAATGATTTGGTAGCGATATGGTTTCCCTGAAAGTCAAATTTCACAACGACAAACCCAACCCCATTCAGATACCCCAATCCATAAATGGCATCCTTACCGACATAAATTCGCCTCAACGTGCCCTTTCCCAATACTGTGTGCCAGAGAAGATTTCCATTTTGATCTGAGCATAAAATCTCAAAATCAGCATTACCAAAAATCCCAGGAGGATCAGCCGGATTGTTTGAAGCGAAAATTAGCGTTCCATCCGGAAGTTGTTTACTGTCCACTGCAGCATGGATTCCGTTGAATTGTGATAAAACCTCGCTGCCCAAAGCATTAGGCAAGATTCGAAGAATTTTTCCTTGTTTTAAGCTGGTGTCCTTCTTGCTCTCGGCCCAAAGTTCAACCTCAATTGGCTGGTCAACTTGGGATGGAGCTTTATACTTCCCTGAAGTTAAATCCAGGCCACCAATTTCGGGAGATAGATAAAAATTCAATTCCTTTGGATCGATCGGTCTGTTGTCTATGACCACTGAAATACTAATTTCTTCATCGGGACAAAGCAAAACATCAGAAACTTTTAAAGTTAAAAAGGCGGGATTTGGGACTACTATGATTGGCGGTTCCGGTGTAGGATTCGGAATTACAGGTATTGGTTCTTCCTCACAGCCAAAAAGGCAAAAAAACAGGGGAAGCCAAATCCAATAAATATGTTTATACTTTAATGTCATGTCTAAAAATGGAAGTATATAGGTACTAATTTAGCCTCTCTTCATTAGTCTCGGTTTCATTCCATACTTTTTTCAGAAAAGATTTTGGTAAAAAATGCAAGAATTTATGCTCTTGATTGTTTAGATGCTGCTTTAGGATAGTGGAAATTAATCATAAAGGAAATTATCCAGTGATTTGTAAACTTAGAGGCAAAGGAAAATTGAAGAGAGGGTTCGAATGGCTAGGCATTCGGGCTTTAACTTATTTATTATAGAACCAACTTTTCATATTTAGTGCGTGAGAGCCCAGATAGATTGAAATACCAAAGATGAGTAGTGAAAAGGGTAAAAAATCTATAGTTTTAAAAAATGTGAGTTCCCCAAAAAGGCCCCCAACTCCAAGATAGAAAGTAATTGAGCTGGCGAAATTCAAAATCCCTAAATGATTCTCATGAACCTTAGTATTGTTATTGCTGCTCAAAAATGGATTTTCAAACAACTGTAGGAGAAGCTTGCCAGTAAATCCAAAGGCAGAAAAAAAGATCCAAGCCAGCATAATTCCGGATGGCATTTCAATAGACCTTCCAATTAGAAAGGGCAGAAAAAAGCCCATTAAATCTGAAATTGAGCCTGTGGTTTTATGGCAATAGGAAGTTTGAAGTATTTAAGCTAAAAAAAAATCTAAAATATTGGAATCAAAAGTCTGTTCGATTTCAATTAGGTGATCATTAACTAAATAACATTTAGCAATCTACTCTCAGGCCATCACTACTTTGGTAACTGATCGATGAAAGAGAAAACTACGCCTAGGTGGGGGCCTAGGCCAGCGTTCAAACTTCACTCAGAG
>CAYTXN010000258.1:0-5129 GCA_964441195.1 uncultured Limnohabitans sp. | reverse complement strand
ATATCCTCAGCGGTAAACTTTCTTAAGAAGGCCAGCTTTTCGGAGTAAAAGTCCAAATTCAATCCAGAATGATGAACCGCTCTGAATCGATCAATCAAATCAAAAGAAGAGCTAAATCTCCCAAGCATTTGCCCTATAAGGTAGTTTTTCACCACTTCAAGTTCTTCTGACGAAATTGGTTCATTGGCTAATCTTCTGATTTCGTTATAGACCTCAGAAATCACTTCGTCTTTATAGGCTTTTTGCACATCAGCACCAATCACCCAATATGCCTTGTCCCCAATTTCCACCAAAGAAGAATTTATGCCATAAGTATGGCCCTTTTCCTCTCTGATATTTTTAATCAATCGAGAACCGAAATATCCACCCAAGATCGTATTAAAAACAGAAAGCGCATGAAAGTCGGGATGAGCCTTTGGAAAAGACCAACTTCCTATTCTAATGCTGCTTTGCAAAGCAAGAGGGCGTTCCTCGTGAATTTTTGAAGTCACTTGGACTTGAGGAAGAATACTTGGAATTTTTGTCTCCCTGAAGGGAATTTCATTCAAAAGAGCAGCAATTTGTTCCAGTTCCGAATCATCCAAGTTTCCGCAAAGAAAGAATTCTGTTTCTGTGAATAATTTATTGTGATAATAGTTAATGAGATCTGATTGTTCGACCTCATCGACAAATCCTTCTGTTACCTCAATTCCATAGGGATGATTTTCTCCAAAAAGGGCTTTTCGAAACAACTGACTTGCTCGTGCAGCTGACTTTTCGCGTTCCATTTTTAGACCAAGTTTTCGCTGTGATTTCCGCTTTTCAAGGCTGTCTAATGGGAAATTTGCTTGATTAAACAGTGATATGAAGGTAGGTAAGACCTCAAAAAGATGTTTTTTGGTGGTCACCAAACTCAATCCTTCATGAGAATAGGTCACAATTGGATGGATCTCAGAAGCATGAAAATCGAAAAACTCCGAAAGTTGTGATTCTGAAAGCGCATTCGTCCCTTCGGTCAGCATTTGCAGGGTGAATGAAGGAGTCAATGATTTCTCTAATGGAAGACTCAGTCTTTGACTTTCACCTATGACCTCTAGCTTTACAGCATCAAGATTTGGAGTAGGGATAAAAAAAAGATCTCTGTTTCCAGAGAGTTTCTTTTGTTGCGGGTGGGGCAATTCAAAGTCAGCCGGAATTATAAATTCAGGCGCTTTTGATCTATCAAGAAGCATTAATTATTGTTAATCGTGTAAAGCAAAGAGAACCGTAGGGTCTCTGCCAAAGGGTGATTTTGGACTTGGGGTACAAGGTAGGAGAAGTCGAAACCAACTTTTTTCAAGTCAACTCCTAGGCCCATAGTGAAATATCGGCGCCCACCTTTGCTTTGGTTTTCGTAGAAATATCCTGTCCGTAGCGCAAATTTTTCAGCGTATTGGTATTCTACTCCGAAGGATACTGTGAATTCTCTCATCTCTTCTGCAAATCCGTCCGGAGCATCGGAGAAAGAACCAAACATTCCAGAGATCAAAGCTCTGTTAGGATCTTCTCCAGCAGCGATGATTAGATTCCCATTATCATCCGTCTTAAGTGATCCATCTTCATTGGTCTCATATAAGGGAGGCGTTGGGACCATTAGTTTGTTGAAATCTAAGGCGAAAGTAACCGTGTTGAGCGGATCAAGATTAATGGAATATGCTGTACCGATTCTGAAATTTGTTGGAATATAATCCAGGTCTTCGGCACTGTTGTAGGTGATTTTTGGGCCAATGTTAGTAATAGCTAAACCCCAAGACCAAACCCCGTCTCTTGCCCCTACGAAAATTGGTTTCTGGTAATAAAGTCCAATGTCGGTTCCAACGCTGATTCCGGCTCTAGCTTCTGAGCCTCCGGCAGAAGAGATGTTTCCCGATAGATTTGAATGGATAAATCTTGCAGAAATTCCCAAACCCAGGTTTTGAGAAAGTTTTCTGGAGTAGGTTCCACCAATTGCAATGTCTCTGGGGTTAAATTCGCCAAGGGTATTGCCCAGACCATCTGTCAATTGAATATCACCCATATTGAAATAGCGCAATTCAAAAGCAAAGGCTGAATTTTCGTCAATTTTCTTAAATCCTGTCAGGTAGCTTAGCGACATGTCATTGACCAACTTACCCAGCCAAGGTGAGTAGGAAAGGGAAAATCCCAAATCATCCTTAATAAAGGCCAATTTTCCAGAATTCCAATGTGCAGAATTAGCATCTGGAGATGTAGCAACACCTACATCTCCCATTCCGGAATGTCTCGAATCAGGAGCAAAATTCAAAAATGGAACTGCCGTAGTGATAACACGTCGATTAGGATCCTGACCAGATATGATCACACTGTTTTGTCCAAAAGTGGAAAAACCGCTAAATGCGAAGACAACTAAAAATATGCTTTTCCAGCCTACTATGTCCTTTTTTTTCATGTGAAATTAATTTGATTTTCAAATGCCACATGGAATCTCGCATGGTGAATAATCCTCCAGGTGATTGTCGTTGTCGACATGCTCGATTTCATCGAATTACTATTTTTCCACTTACCGAATCTGAGGATAAGTCTGATTCTGAATAAAGCTCTAATTTGTAAATATAAGTTCCTTTTGCTGGATATTGCGTTTGGTTTTGCAAAAATATCCATGACAAATCCTGGATTAGATTGTCTGCTCCTACGAAACGCAATGACTCCGAAAATAGTATTTGACCATGCAAAGAATAAACTTCTAATGTGAGATTAAGGTTTTCACCAGGTCGATTATGCAGGATTTCAAATTTACTTTCTATTGAGGCAGGATTAGGATACACCTTGTGTTCAAGAATCTGAATTGAGTTGCTTCCCTTGATCTCCACCTCTAGAATTAAGGTACTTTTATTTCCGACATTATCCCAAGCACTGATCGTGACACTGTTAATTCCTTCTTCAAGCCCTTCCAAAGAGAATTTGAAGACTCCTTCTTGGAAGCTTCCATTTATTGCTAGAAAGTTTTCATTTAGAATGATCGGTAATTGATCATTCAGTTGGATGGTTAAGTCCTGCCCGGGTAGGAAGCCGGAGATGTTAATTCCACTCTGGTCGAAAAGTGCAGCTTCAACTTCAATAGTCCGTGTTGGAAATTTGAAAGGACCGGTATTTTGGCCATTAAGGGTAGGGCTTATTTCAGGTCCAACATTGTCTTGTAGGACAGTAGATTTTTTTCCTCCAATGACAGGTTTTAAACTTCCCATAGCTTGGAGCCGAGATTCAGGATCCCATGCTCTGATTCTTAAATTCCCATTTCCAAAATCTGGGTTAATTCCCTCTGGAATGAAGAATCTTGCTTCAAGAGTTCCAGATTCGACTTTTCCCTGACCCTTGAAAATCAAAATCTTCTCCTCTTCAAATTCAAAGGGGTTGCTTTCATCGCCCAAGGTCTCTACTGCTTCTGGTTTATCCCGCAGTTCAATTTGATAGTCACCGTTAAATCCAGCCTGAAATGCCTGAGTCAAAGGATCGATGATTTCCGCTTTTAGCAAGACTTCTTGAAAAGCCTTCAAGGTATCCACATGCGTTTCATCCACAGGGTCTTCAATCGAAGTTATTCTTACTTCTAGTTCAGGAATGGCAAGTTTTAAACTCGGGTCTCCCAAAAGCGAAAAATTTCGATTCAGAGATCCATTCAGGCTTTTGTTTTTTGTGTTTTTGAAAATCTCACCTAAGGATTGGTACTGCCCATCCCTTTTTTGAAATACCTCCTCGATAAATGCCTCATTGAGTGCAAAGTTCACACTGCTGAAGACCGGCCGTCCTGTGGTGAGCAATGCAACAGCTCCTTTATTTTGAGCGAAAAGCAGTTCCTCTGCAGCCGATCTAATGAATGGACTGTCATGTCTTCCAAATTCACATGTTGCAGTCACCCACAGTGCCAATTCTTCCTGCTTGCCCCAATCTTCAAGGTCTGACACCCTAAATATCTCCTCAGCTGTCAGGGTAGTTTCATTTCCATGGCCAATGAAATTCAGGATTAAAGTTCCTTCATCCACAGTTTTCTTCAAGGCGGATTTGGCCTGTGGAGAGCGTTGGTTAGTTCCTGATTTTTCCTGCTCAAATCGATCCAAATAGAGTTTATTCAATAAAAACTCAGGATGATTCTCTGCTAAATAGGCCGCATGGGCTTCTGCATCGCGAACGTGAATATTGTTATCAGCATCATCCGCGAGAAAAGTCACGGTAGAAGATTTAGGAGAACGAATAGGTTTTGTTTCGTAGCGGATTATCTTTTCGACCATTTCATTTGCTTCCGCAAAATTGATCGCAGGAAGTCTACCCACTCCGATTTGCATCAGTTCGTCACCTTCCCGAGATTCCTCCCAAATGCCCTGTCCCCAGTTGATCAATCCATAATAGTCATCTGAACTGAATGTGGTGAGTGGATTTAGGCTTTCGCGACTACTGTAAATTGGGACAAGATTTGGCCTCCCACCGAGTTTGGATTTCGCATCAAATGTGCCTTTACCTAGAATCAATACATTCTTCATGTTGTTGCCAGAATGATAGTTGAAAGCGATAAAGTTTCGAATGGCAGTAAGGTCAGGATTTCCGTATCCGAAAGCTTGGTAAATTTTTTCCGTTGTCGCAACAACAGCTTCTACTCCCATACTTGCTTTATGGTTTCGAAGTTTGTTTGCTGAAGAAAGCAAATTGGAAGGAGTAATGATTAGGAGCTCTGGGGAAACCTGAGGATTCCTCAAATCCATGGATACTGGCTTGAACTTGTCGATTTCAGTTGTTTTTTCAGGAGAAAAAATCACCCATTTCTTACCCGTCGCACTTGATCCGGAAGCATTTTTAAATGCCTTAGGCTTATAAAAATCACTAACTTCCCAAGTTTTGAATTCGGGAATTAGAAAAATTTCCCTTGAAGTTTCAGATTCAAAAATTCCCTCTTCCAAATTCGCATTGGAAAAAGGAACACCTACTACGAAATAGTCTAAATAGCCCATCGATTCCGTTCCAGATCCCTGGAAAGTGTACCGGAGTTGTGGAAGAGAATTGTTTGAAGGATTAAATTCTAAGTCGAAGAATTCCTCCCGGCCCTTGATTCCATAAGTAGAATTTGGAATAGAGCTAAAGGCAACTTCCGTTAGCAATTCATT
>CAYTXN010000257.1:0-5144 GCA_964441195.1 uncultured Limnohabitans sp. | reverse complement strand
GGTCAAAATCGGTTCGGGAGTGGATTCCTTCCACTTCTTTGAAGCCAAATGGAAATTCAAATTCGATGTCCATCGCGGCATTGGCGTAATGGGCGAGTTTTTCGTGATCGTGCTTTTTGAGCTTTTCCGCAGGCGTACCCAAAGCCAAATGCCATTTCATCCGAGTTTCTGCCCAGAAGGCGTACCAGTCCATTTCGGTGCCGGGGCGAATGAAAAACTGCATTTCCATTTGCTCAAATTCCCGCATTCTGAAGATAAACTGACGGGCAACGATTTCATTTCTGAAGGCTTTTCCGATCTGAGCAATTCCGAAAGGAACCTTCATTCGTGCCGTTTTCTGCACATTAAGGAAGTTGACAAAAATGCCCTGTGCGGTCTCAGGACGCAAGTAAATCGTGGAGGAATCTTCTGCAACAGATCCCACTTGCGTGGAAAACATCAGATTGAACTGGCGTACATCGGTCCAGTTGGAAGTGCCACTGATCGGGCATTTGATGCCTTCGTTGGTGATGAGATCACGGACCCCGTCCAAGTCTTCCGCTTCAAGCAATCTTGCCAAAGCTGCTGTTAAAGACTTGCCTTTCTCTGCTTGACCTTCTTTTTCAAGTTTGGCGGCGTGTTCTTCGACCAAAACATCGGCACGATAACGCTTTTTGCTGTCCTTGTTGTCGATCATTGGATCGTTGAAAGAATCCACGTGACCGGAAGCTTTCCAAGTAGTCGGATGCATAAAAATGGAAGCATCAATCCCGACAATATTATCCTGCACGCGAGTCATGGACTCCCACCAAAGTCGCTTCAGGTTATTTTTCAATTCTACTCCATAAGCGCCATAATCATAGACTGCCTGAAGGCCGTCATAGATTTCTGAGCTTGGGTATACAAAACCATACTCTTTAGCATGGGAAATTATATCTTTCAATTGAGCGTTTTCGCCCGGAGTTTCTGTCTTTGCCATAGGCCGCAAAAATAAGGAAACAAATTGATTTGAAAGGGTTTCATCCGTGTTCGAATGTGGCGTTCAATAGATTTTTAGCTCAATAGCATTTCTCGGAGCGGATTCTTGGAAGTGAAATGAGTCTATTGTAAAGTGACAAGTAGCTTTTACCCAGAAAAAAATAGAACTAACAAGTGTAACTCACGTTGATCTTCGTATTATTTAACTAAACCTTCTACCAAATGAACAGACCACTTCTACTCATTTTACCACTTTTGCTGCTGTCTTTCAGTGGCTTTGCCCAACTTCAAAAAGGGAATAAGATACTTGGGGGGACGCTCAATTATTCGACATCGAACACTACTCCAACAGACTTAATTGGATTGCCAGCTCAAACTAATAAATCCAACAGTTTTAATATCAGCCCACTAATGGGTGTGTTTGTCACCGACCGCACAGTTATCGGCCTTAAGTTAGATAGCTATTCCTATTCAAGTGAAAGCACAATCACGGGCCAGGAATTTAGAAATGAGTTCAATAGATTTGGTTTTGGACCTTTTGTCAGAAGGTATTTTCCAGTGAAAGAGTGGGTTGCCTTTTACGGACAGGCGGATTTGGGTTACAGTTTTGGAAAAACAAAACAATCGTATTCTTCTTTTCCGAACCAAAATTCAGAGCGAAGCACAAGTGACTTTAATCTTAGCGCAGCTTTGGGCTTGGCTTTTTTTCCAACCAATTGGATGAGTGTTGATTTATCCATGAATCCGCTTTCTTTTTCACACTCCGTAAATAAAAATGAAGTCGGGTCAAGTTACCCAGACCAGAATACCAATTCGTTTAATTTAAATCTCAGCAGTCAGTCGTTTTATGTCGGCGCTCACTTTTTCCTGAATAAGAAATGAAAAAGTTATTCATATTGATTTTAGCAGTCGGCTTTTGGTCAGTAGAATCAAAAGCTCAAATGCAAAAAGGTTCCTGGATGCTGGAAGGGAGTGCAGGATTGGAGAGAAGCAGGATAACAAATCTTGATACTGATGAAAAGTATAATCCCGCTACCGTTTATTCACTCCATCCCAAAGTAGGGTATTTTGTGGCCGACAACTTTGCATTGGGAGTGTCTGGATTATTCGGAAATTCTTGGATTAGAAATAAGGATTACGATCAAAACATACCTAATCAATTCAAAAAGAGCAATGCATTCACTTATGGAGGAGGTCTCTTTTTCAGAAAGTATATGCCAATAAATGAGGATCTATCGTTTTTTGCTGAAGCTGGATCGGAGATTTTCTGGGTGAATCCTAGAGTTGTTTACAATGAACCTGCGGGAGTGGAGTCGGGTCTATCTCGAAGAACTTTTTCTGCACAAGCCGTTTTAGGATTGCAGTATTTGATCAGTCCCAAAGTTGGAGTTCATCTGCAAACCAACTTATTGCAGTATCAAAATTCAAAGACTCTAGAAGAATTTAGAATTGATCAATCCGAATTCCGAGCTGGGTTCTTAATTGAACCTCGATTTGGATTAACCATATTCTTGTAAATGAAAAAGCCTCCGAATTTTTCATTCGGAGGCTTTTCAATAAAGTCACTTTACCTAAAAGTATATTTGAATCCAATCCCTCCGCGCAAGTAGCTTCCATATTCGTCGTAGAATACCGGCGCCGCCTCGATCAAAAACCCAAAGTTTTTGTTGTCAAGCGGTTTGATCAAAACACCAAAAGGAATCACTAAATAGGTACCATTATAATATCGGTCCCTTCTATTGTAATAGTGGTCAAAAAGCCCAAGACCCACTCCCACGTAGGCATTCACATCAGATTTTTTGACAAAATTATAGGCGCCTACCAGCTCGAGTCCAATTGCACGGCCTAAACCTAAGCGAGCTTCACCGAAAAACTCCTTATCTGGGTCAGTTCCAACGGTGATGAAAGTTCGAGTATTTTGAAAGTTGATTCCGGCACTTACTTGGGCTTCGGCCAAAGAAACCAGACCCATCATTAGGATCGAGAAGAAAATTATTTTTTTCATGAATTAAGAGTTGGTTGAACATTTCGACCTAGACAAAGTCCAAGCCAAGATATTTACCAACTTCCTTCCTGACTTGAAATTTTTCTCCCTTCTCTAGCACTTATGAAGGCTGCTTCAATGATTTTCAATACCGAAATAGTCTGAGGCAAAGTCACTTGAAGTGGTGTGTCTTTCAGAATTGCATCGGCGACATTTTGATAAAAAATTCGGTAATCGCCATTCAAAGTTGGGTAAGGAATGATTTCATTTTCGAGATAAAGCTTACCCCAGCGTTCTTCCGGATCTACTCCCCAATCCTTTCCATCGGGAATTCTTCCATCTTTGAAAGCTTGTTCCTGTACATCGAGATAGAACTTTTGATAGCTCCCTTTTTGCCCCAAAAGCAAAAATTTCGGCGTCGGAACATTTACCAGCACTCCGGCTGTCACCCGAGCTTTGAAGCTTGGATAGAAAAGGGAAATATCAAAATAATCGTCTGCAACGGCATTTTCCCGTTGTTTTTGAATGTCTGCAAAAATGGATGTCGGCTTGCCAAAAAGTAAAACGACTTGGTCAATTAGATGTGATCCGAGATCGTAAGTAATGCCGTTGCCAGGTACTTCTTTTTCCCGCCAGTTTTCAGAAACCTCAGGTCGAAACCGATCGAAATGAGATTCCAAATAGACCAAATCACCGAGCGTCTGATAGGCAACCAACTTTCGCAAGGTGCGATAATCTCCATCATAGCGACGGTTATGAAACACACTGCAAATCAGGTTTTTTTCAGTTGCAATTTTCTCCAATTCTTCAGCCTGATGGGAAAAAATCGTGACGGGTTTATCCACGACCACATGCTTTCCTGCTAGCAAGCATTGCTTTGCCATCGGAAAGTGAAATTCATTCGGAGTAGTGATACAGATCAGGTCTGCAGCGTCAGAAGCAAGCAAATCCTCCAGGCTCTCGAACGTCCTCACATTGGGGAATTTCTCCTCACATCTCTTGCCATTTCGCTCCACGACAGCAACAAAATCCAAGTCAGGGCATACCGAAATCAAAGGAGCATGCATTTTTTCGGCGACGGAACCATAGCCAACCAGTGCGGTTCGAATAGGAGTAATCATAAGAGGAAGAGTTTAAAGGTGCATTTCATCGATCTTTCTGATCAATTCGACGCGAGAAGTAACCTGAAGCTTCAGATGGATATTTTTTCTGTGAGTCTCAATAGTTTGTATACTTAGGCTCAATTTATCCGCAATGTCTCGATTAAGCATACCGTCGCTGATCATTTTGAGGATTTGGGTTTCCCGTCTTGAAAGTCTATATTTTTCCCGAAAGGCATCAAAAAAAGGCATCAAATCAGCTTGTTGAATTACCCGCCTAAAGTCTACCACATATCGACCTTCATTGACTTCGTTGATCGTAAAGATAAGTTCGTCGGGGTCGGCATCTTTCAAGATGAATGCATCAGCCCCCAGTTGGATGCAATCTTTAAAAATTTTTTCCTCATCATACATCGACAGTACGATTACTTTCAATGTGGGATGGTGCTTTTTACAATGCCGGAGAACCCCAAATCCGTCCACGATGGGCATGTTCAGATCAGTCAGTACAATATCAACTTCCTCCTTATCCAGATACTCAAGTAATTCTTTTCCGTTAGGAAAAAGCCCTGTTACTAAAAATCCCTCATGCTCCTCAATGAGTCCTTCCAGTCCTTTTGCAAATAATTTATGGTCATCGGCTAGCGCGATTCGAATCATTTTAATGGAAAGCAGTTAAGGTAATGTGGCGTGGGTGAATTACTAAACTTTTTGGAATTTAAAGAGCTTAATTCATAATGGCAACTCTAAAGTGATATGTGTGCCTTTTCCGACTGCAGATGTCAGATTAAATTTTCCTCCGATAGTCTCCATCCGCTTAGGAAGATTGAACATCCCGCTTCCCTGAGTTTGTACAGTGGTGTCAAATCCTGCTCCGTCATCTATGATTTCTATTTTTCTCGAAGAGTCATTTCCGGAGATTTGAATGATAATTAATTCAGGCTGGGCATGTTTGATGGCATTGTTTAGGCATTCCTGAATGACTCGGATGAGCACCAGCTTTTGGTCTTTTTTCAATTCCTGAAAGGATTGGTCCGAATTAAGGGAGGTTTCGCAATAGCCGGTCGATTGGATTTTTTCCAACTGCTGTTGAATAAATTCAT
>CAYTXN010000256.1:0-5160 GCA_964441195.1 uncultured Limnohabitans sp. | reverse complement strand
ATCAGGTGTTTCCTTTAGCAGAAGCAGAAAAAGCATTTGACAGAATGAAAGCAGGGGATCAGTTGGGAAAAATCGTCCTTATTCCTTGATCGCCTCATAAGTTTCAGTGAATTCTTTCTGTGCCACTCGATAGATTTCGCTTTTCTCCAGTGAAATAAGCAGGAAATCACCCGGTTTTAGGACAATTGATTCTTTCCAAGGGGCCTGAAATTCCAATAAATCTTTGGCCCCAAGGTTTTCTAAATCCAGCGAAGAAACCTTCTTCGCAAATATCTCACCTTTAGGTCGATAGCAGCCCCAACCATTGCCGAGAGAATGCAAAAGCGTGTATTTTTTCTCAAAAGTATCCGCCTTGATCAAATAGCTTTCTTTAGCAGAAGTCTGATTTTCTACTAGCCAGTCCCCCTTTTCAGCAGTGTTTTTTGTTTCGATCCCATCACTTGTCCGCGTCACTACAAGCAAACCAGGTTCTGCTTTTTTGGCACGAATCAGACTTTTCTTTTTATACCTTTTTCCCTGAGTTTCCATAAGGGGTAAAAAATGTTGCAGCATTTCTTTCTGTGTAATCATAACGAAGTAGGATTCATGACGTAAGAGAAGTTGAATCAAAGTAAGAAAATGATTTGCAATTCCATTTTGGATTATTGGATTAAATCTTTCAAATTTTAAGTCAAAACCAAATCAGTTTCATGTGAATGTAATTTGTTTTTTAATTGCCACATGGAATCTTGCTTTTGGGATTGTCCTTCATTCTTGATTTTCTTCTTATTCTGTTTCAAAAAGAAAGTTTTGATAGGCGTTTTGAAGCTCTTTGATAGCTTTTTCATTGCGAAGGCTTTGGGCCAAAGCAATTCCTTTTATAAAAATTTCTTTAGCTTTTTCGATTTGATCTAGCTCAAAAAAGAAATGGGCAGAAGGAAAGTAAACAGGTAGGTAATCAGGATGGTTAAGTAGTAAGAAATCAAATAAATCAGCCGCTTCATCAGGGTCTAATTCTCTGATTTCCAGTGCTAAAGCATAACGATTAAACGGATTTTCAGGCTCTTCTTTAATATATGATCTTAGCAGTTGAACCCTTTCCAAATTGCTCATGAATAGTTTTTTTATTGAAGGTAGCCTGTTATTTTCACGCAAATAAATTTAATATAACCTAACTCTAAACCAATGAAGATTCTTGTTTGTATCACACACGTACCGGATACGACTTCCAAGATTCAGTTTACTGCCAATAACACCAAATTTGATACCACTGGAGTTCAATTCATTATCGGGCCATACGACGATTATGCATTAGCCAGAGCCGTAGAGCTTAGGGATCAGACTGGAGGCACTTTGACTGCAATCAATGTAGGAGAAGTTGAAACCGAACCTACTTTGAGGAAATCACTAGCCATTGGAGCTGATGATGCGATTCGTGTCAATTCTTTTCCCAAAGATTCATTTTTCGTTGCCAAGCAGATCGCTCATTATGCCAAAGAAGGTGGATATGATTTGATTCTTATGGGTCGTGAATCAATAGATTTCAATGGTGGAATGGTTCATGGAATGGTAGGAGAATTGCTTGGCATGCCTTCTTTTTCGCCAGTAATGAAACTTGAAGTGGAAGGTTCCACTGTGAAAATGGCTCGAGAAATTGAAGGTGGAAAGGAAATGCTTGAAGCTCAACTTCCATTGATCGCTGGTTGTCAGGAACCTATTGCAGAATGGAAGATCCCAAATATGCGTGGAATCATGTCAGCTCGGACAAAGCCATTGAAAGTAGTAGAACCTGTTTCTGATGAAACCCAAGCTGAAGCGAGTAGCTATCAACTTCCTCCGGCTAAAGGCTCTGTAAAACTTGTCGACAAGGACAATGTCGCAGAGCTGGTAAGATTGCTTAAAAATGAAGCAAAAGTACTTTAATCATTTATTGGTAAAACTCATTAATTCAAGATTTTATGTCAATTTTAGTATATATAGAACATGCTGAGGGTAAAGTGAAAAAGACCAGCTTAGAAGCTGTTTCTTTTGCAAACGCATTAGCTACTCAAACAGAAGAAGGTGATGTGGTTGCTGTGGCTTTAGGTACGATAGACAGTGCTGAGTTGGCTGTTGTTGGGAAAGCTGGAGCGACCAAAGTATTACATGCGGACGATTCCAGATTGACTGATGGAGTTATTCAAGCTCATGCAACTGCCGTAGCACAAGCATTTGCAACTGTAGGAGCAAAGACTTTGGTCTTAGCTAAGTCATCTCTTGGTGATGCAGTTGCGGCCAGATTAGCGATCAAGCTGAATGCAGGTTTAGTTTCAAATGTCGTGGAGCTTCCCAATACTTCTGGAGGATATGTAGTGAAAAGAAGTATTTATACTGGAAAAGCTTTCGCAGAAACCACGATTACCACAGCAAACAAAATCCTTGCAGTAAAGAAAAATGCAGTGGATTTGAAAACCGACGGAAGTGAAGCAACAATTGAAAAACTAGCTGTCAATTTATCGGATTCAGATTTCGCATCTAAAATTACCAATACTGAACGTGCTACTGGAGAAATCTTATTGCCAGAAGCAGACATTGTTGTATCTGGTGGGCGTGGAATGAAAGGACCTGAAAACTGGGGAATGCTTGAAGATTTAGCAAAAACTTTGGGTGCAGCGACAGGTTGTTCCAAGCCAGTTTCGGATATTGGATGGAGACCACATCATGAGCACGTGGGTCAAACAGGCGTAAAAGTTGCCCCTTCTTTGTATGTGGCCGTAGGAATTTCAGGCGCGATTCAACATCTTGCAGGTGTTAATTCCTCAAAGTACATTGTAGTGATCAACAAAGATCCTGAGGCGCCATTTTTCAAAGCGGCCGATTACGGGATCGTAGGAGATGCTTTTGAGGTAATACCCAAACTAACTGAAGCACTAAAAGCCGAACTTTAATTTTTGTGGAAAAACTTGTAGAACTGGAAATTTTGGGACTTTCGTCCAACCACTCCCAATCAGGATCATTTACCTTGGTGATGGGAGAGGTGGAAGGAAGTAGAAGACTACCTATAGTGATTGGGATGTTTGAAGCTCAGGCAATAGCCATCGAGATCGAAAAAATCATTCCCAATCGCCCGATGACGCATGATCTGTTTCGATCATTTGCGGAAAGTTTCAAATTCAAGATTGACAAAATTGTCATTTCTGACATGAAAGAGGGGGTTTTCTATGCTAAAATTCACTGCAAGAGCGATGCAAATTTAGTAGAGATTGACAGCCGTCCTTCGGATGCCATTGCGATTGCAGTGAGATTTTCGGCACGAATTTTCTGTTCTGAAAAAGTGATGTCAGAGGCTGCAATTGAGTTCACTGAGGAGGATAAAAAACTGGAAAGTAAGTCAGAAATGAAACCAGAACCTCAAAAAGTGGCAGCTAAAAAGGAAGGATCGCTGAAAGACTTCAGTCTGGATAAGCTCAATCAGCTTCTGGAAAAAGCTATCAATAATGAAGATTATGAGCGGGCCGCCCGGATTCGGGACGAAATAAACAAGAGAAATTGATTCATTTAAAGCCCGGAGTTCTTCGGGCTTTTTTCTTGCACTGGTTTGGGCTATTTTTAGCGCTTCGTTTATTCAATTGAATTACATGGACTATTTGAGAGGAGCCTTTGGTTTGACGGTTATCGTATTGGTAGCCTTTATTTTTTCAAGTGATAAAAAAAAGATTGACTGGAGACTCGTCCTGATAGGGATTTCCCTTCAATTGGTCTTTGGATTTTTGATTACCAAGGTTGAAATCGTCAGAGCTGGCTTTGAATTGCTTTCACAAGGATTTGTGAAGTTTTTAAGTTTCAGTGAAGCAGGAGCAAGTTTTATCTTTGGTGATTTGGCAGGCGATAGTTTCGGTTTCATTTTCGCCTTCAAAGTTTTACCTACAATCATCTTCTTTTCCACAGTTTCCTCTGGATTGTATTATCTGGGGATCCTCCAAAAAATCGTATTTGGAATTGCATGGGTCATGGCGCGAACCATGAGGCTATCTGGCCCAGAATCACTCTCTGCTGCAGGAAATATATTTCTCGGACAGACTGAAGCCCCACTTTTGGTTCGGCCTTTTATTCCTACTATGAGTAAATCAGAACTCATGTGTCTGATGACAGGTGGCATGGCGACGATTGCCGGTGGAGTATTGGCTGGCTATGTAGCTTTCTTGGGAGGCGATAGCTTGGAGGAACAAAGCAAATTTGCTGCTTACCTATTAGGGGCTAGTATCATGAATGCTCCTGCTGCAATTGTTTTATCCAAGATTTTCATCCCCGAAACCGAAAAAGAAATCAAGCAGGACAAGCTCGAAGTCAATGAGGAGGCCATGGGAGTCAATCTAATCGATGCAATGTCGATCGGTGCAGCTGAAGGACTGAAGCTTGCGCTAAACGTAGGAGGGATGCTCTTAGCCTTTATTGCAGTGATTGCAGCGATCAACTTTGGGCTCAGTGGATTGATAGGAGAATATACGGGACTTAATTCTTTGGTGGAAAGCTCTACGAATGGTCAGTTTAAGGGATTTTCCTTGGAGTATATCTTTGGTCAAATGTTCCGGGTATTTGCCTGGGTGATCGGAGTGGATTGGGTAGATACCTTGCAGGTAGGTAGTCTTTTGGGGCAAAAAACTGTAATCAATGAATTCGTGGCTTATTTGAGTCTTGCAGATATGAAAGAGGCTGGAACGCTCAGCACCAAATCCGTGGTGATCGCAACTTATGCGCTTTGTGGATTTTCGAATTTTAGCTCTATAGCAATCCAGTTGGGTGGTATTTCAATCATTGCTCCTAATCAGCAAGGGAACTTAAGTCGACTTGGATTTAAGTCTTTGGCAGCAGCATCATTAGCTTGTTTGATGACGGCGACGATAGCGGGAATGCTTTTTTAAAAGTATCTAGTATCAAGATGAAAGACGCAAGATTCTATATACTAGTACTTGGGATATCAATGACAATAGAAAGTGACATATAGACCAAAAAAAGCCCGATTTCAATCTGAAATCGGGCTTTAATTTTGTGTCGTGAATCTTGTTTCTAAATTCTTAAATCTAAAAACTACCTATCTCCATAAAGTTCTTTGCTTACTTCTTCATACTTATCTCCAGCAGTCCAAACTGGGGTTTGATCCCAATTGGCAATTTTTTGAGCTCCTAGAATATAGGACTTCCA
>CAYTXN010000255.1:0-5163 GCA_964441195.1 uncultured Limnohabitans sp. | reverse complement strand
CCGTATGCACCGCATATCGCTGAGGAACTTTGGGCGCTTTTGGGTCATAGTACTTCGATCACGACGGCTGCTTTCCCTGAGTTTAAAGAGGAGTATCTGGTCGAAAGTAACTTCGAATATCCGGTGATGATCAATGGCAAGATGCGGGCAAAGCTGAATCTCTCGCTTTCTCTTGCCGTTCCCGAGATCGAAAAAGCTGCTTTAGCTGATGCCCATGTTCAAAAATGGCTGGAAGGCAAAGCTCCTAAAAAGGTGATTATCGTGCCTGGTAAGATTGTGAATTTGGTGGTGTAACCTCTTTGAAAAATTTAATAAAAGGCTCAATTCGACGGAATTGAGCCTTTTTTAATATTGGCGTATTAGTTATGTTTGAATCAAATGCCAAATGCAGATTAAAGAAAAAAACCATGAATGAACAGTTACTAAACTTCCTGATTCAGAAATACTACAACCGAGTAGACAAGAAGGAAACGCTAAGCTCATCTGACAATCAGACCATAGCGGAGCAACTCAGACTGGTAGAAAGTCAAATCGGAACTACCCGAATGTTCGGAATCGTTTGGATGGTATTTGGAATTTTATGGTTGACTATCAGTGGATTATCCATATTCACTAGTACACTGGCTTGGGTGAACATTGGAAAAGTAGTCGTAGGCATTGCCTATTTACTGTTAAGTTTTTTCTACTTTCTTCAAACCTCCGAACTAAAGCGAAAAAAGGTAATTCTCGAAACGATTTTGTTTGTGAACAATGGAAATGATTGAATTTATTTCCCTCTGATTCACGGAGATTTAAGCGCTGAGCTACGCTGATTTTTTCTGCAAAACAAAACTCACGCAAGCATCAATCCTAAATTTATCTGCGAAACTCCGCGACTTTTTCTGCGCAAATCAGCGGGCTAATAGACTTAAATTTGACCTAAATTACTCCCGGCACAGGACTCTCGACCGACCAAAAAACTTCCTTCATCCCACTTCCATACTTCCAAACCTCCCTACTTCCCCACTTCCACCACAAATCTCACATACCGCGTCATCGGATGTACCCCATTGTCCTTCACCTCAGCGATGACATGAAGCTGACCGGTAGCTTTGGCATCCAAACTCACCCCAACTTTATTTCCATTGGCGCTTAATCCTGCTTCTCCGTTGTAAGTCCCCACTTCTTTATAAATCCAGAATTTGGTCTCCAAATGATCTCCGTCCGGATCGCTTGATTCGATTTCCAGAGTCAGCTTTTCTCCGGCTTTGGCTGAAACGCGAGAGCTGCCCACAGCTTTAAGCACAGGTGCATGATTTGCATCAGCAAAATCCATCACACACCAATCCGCCCGAGCAGCAAAATCCTCCTGAATTGCCTCCACCCAGCGAATTTGGGGATAAGTGGCGTCCAGTCTTTCCGTAAAAGGATTGTAATCGAGAGCAGTTTTGCCGTCTTCCCAGCGATTGGGTTGCTCGGCGGACTGTACAAGTCGACCGCCCCAACCGCCCCATTGCGGCTGATTGAGATTATCCAAACCCACATCGATTAGGTGAAGGTAAGCCGGGGAATCGCCCTCGGAGATAAAGTCATACACCCCAAAAGTCCCCCATTGCGCATCGACCAATTTGGTCGGATCGCCATGGATATGCTCGTCGTCTCCGGCTTGCACCTGTCCATCTCCGTAGCTGTAATATTGCTTCAGCAGCGGCCCGTGATTGTTGATGATTTCCTCACCCATAAATTCCCCTTCGAAAAGGTAATGCTGGCTTTCCGGAACCGCCCGCTTCCAAGCATAAGCAAAGCACCAAAACTGGCTAGCATTGTAGTAAACCTTCAGGTCCGGCCAGTTGGGAGCGATGTACTTCCGATACGTTGCATCTTGGTCGAGAATCGCGTAGATGATGGCCTTATCGATCACTTTTTTATAAATGCTTTCCCACTCAGCGGTGCCTTTGTACTGATCCTCGATAGACTTCAAGGCTCGGGCAATGGTATTTGTCCCGCCCCACACCTGCAGGTAGATCGGTTCCATATCTTCGTCCAGCAACTTGGCCTTGATAAAGTCCGAGCCATCGGTATCTTTCTCCATTTCCCCTTCGAAGTCGATGTTTCCTATACGGACTTGAGATCTCAGGTAATCTGCCGTGGGAAAACCTTCCGCATGCTGACTCAGCTTCGGATAGATTTCTTCGTAGGCATCAAGGAGCGGATTCATCCACTCCACCCCCGGCCATCTCAGGTCCGTCTTTGCTCCATACATGTTTTTGGTCATTTCCATCTCCGAGGTGAAAAGAGTACCATTACCGTCGCCCTTGTAATGCCACATGCTACTACTGATGATCAGCCCCTCGATGTGGAATTCATTTGCATAGAGCAGCATACGGATAAAAGAATCCACATCGTCAATCTCCCCATCTGTTGTGACAATCGTCCGAGGTTTCTTGGTTTCTGGAGCCGATTCAGTGATCGTTTCGGTTTTGGGTTGGCAGGAGAAAAAGACCAGTATCAGCGCAACCGACAGCAAAAGGGATTTTGGGGATAAGTGCATAGGACTTTGGGTTTGATTTGGGAAAATAGGGAAATGAATGGGGAAAACCATTGAATTGATTCTGGTATTCGATCAATTAAGACCATTGAAATAGTTTTCCATCTGGTGTTCTTCTATTGCGTTAGGTCACATTATGGAAAATGGGATTAGCCAATTCCTCATTCAATCCCTACTTGGGAGTAGTTCACACTTTTCTCGAACAATTACTAAATTGAGTTTTACGCGAGCTGTAATTTGGCCTCCAAACAAAACGGCCTTCGCAACTTAACTTCACCAAAAACGACAAATATGACAGCAGTTATAATCGTTTTAGTAATCATTTTGCTTCCTGTTCTATATGATTTGTTGGTACCTCTAAAGCCACCCCGACTGGATGGGTACTTTAAACCTGGTCAAACATTTAGCAGCAAATTAGAAGGCATTACTCAGACCATAATCAAGCAGGTTGGCAATAAAGTTTATACTGAAGTTTCACTTGCTCCCGGGTCTGTCGGACCGCCGGAACATCTTCACATTAGCTTTGACGAAAGTGCGACTGTATCCAAAGGGACATTGACCGTAAAGTTGAATAATGAAGTAATAGTAGTTAATGCGGGGAGCAGGATAAGATTTCCCAAAGGGCAGTACCACACTTTCTCCAACAACACTAAGTCAGAAGTGGTGATTACCTGCGAACAGGACAAGGATTTTCTACCTGCTAGTTTTGCATATTGTCTTGCTAGGTTTTATCCACTGATGGACAGCAATTCAAAACTGAAAATGGTACATATCCTTTTCAAGATGTCCATGTTTGGCGAATCTTTTGACACCTACGTGATTGACGTTCCTATAAGTGCCCAAAAGGCAATCAAAAGGATACTTAGACCTTATGCTAGAGTTTTGGGATACAAGCTCTACGACAGCAAATCTAAACCGGTATAAAACGGCATAGCTACCCTAAGAACAATTTGCAGTAACCCCTTACTATGTAAGTCTTTGCAAAGGGTAGTTAGGCTTTGGACTAAGCGTTCACCTGAACTTTAGGAAGGAAATAAAAATAATTTTCGAATGAAATCGTCCATGCTTGCCTACTGGACAAGCAGGATTACAGCATAATTTCAGGATAGAAAATCTTTAACAGTCCCTTAGGGACGGACGGCAGAAGTGATACCGGTTTTCAAACAAGTTCAACCCCTCACGGGGTTGAATAACTGATAAGGGATCAAACCTTTGAATAGCCGCGGGTGAAACCCGTGGAAAGAAATTTGTAAGGACCATTTATTCGACCCCGAAATGGGTCGAACTGATTTTATACCGAATAAACTATCACACCTTCTAACTATAGAGAAATATGCTTCTACCCTTGATCCTCCTTTAAAAGCTACAATTCCCTTCCCTTAATTTATTCCTTAGAGGGCCAAATCAGAACCCGAATGGTTGGGTTCGGATTACCAAATCCAATAAATTTAAACCGATCGAACCCTACTAACCATGAAAAACGAAAAAACACCCTTTTCCAGGAGAGATTTTGTGAAGGCCGCTGCCCTAAGCGGGGCAGGAATGATGATAGTACCCAGACATGTGGTCGGTGGACCGGGCTACACGGCCCCCAGTGATCAGGTCAACTTGGGAATCATCGGTGCAGGAGGAAAAGGAAAACAAAATGCCGCGGAGTTTTTGAAACTGGAAAATGTGAACCTCACTGCTGTCGCAGATCCCGCTTACTACTGGAATTTGGCGGATTTTTATTACCGCTCAGAAGCAGGAAGAGGTCCAGTCGTAGACATGATCGAGACGCAACAGGCAGCAAAAGGAAACTCCAAGCGGGTAGCGCAATACAGCGATTTCCGCAAAATGATGGAAAATGCGTCCGAACTGGACGGCATCGTGATCTCCACACCTGACCATACCCATGCTTATATCGGACTGATGGCCCTGAAAATGGGCAAACACGTATTCTGCGAAAAACCCCTCACCCACAACATCTGGGAAGCCCGCGAGGTGGCCAAAGTAACCCGAGAAACAGGACTGATGACCCAGATGGGGAATATGGGCCACTCCACCGATGGCATCCGTGAAACAGTGGAGTACCTACGTGCAGGGGTAATCGGAGAAGTCAAAGAATGCCATGCCTGGGTTCCTGCTGGCCGTTGGCTACCGGGTTTGAAAGGGCTGCCCGAAGGCAAAACAAATATGCCTGTTGGTTTTGATTGGGATCAATGGATCGGTCCGAGGGAGATGGTTCCTTTCCATGAAAATTATGTCCCGGTGACTTGGAGAGATTTTTGGGATTATGGCTGCGGGGCTTTAGGTGATTTTGGTTGCCACGATTTGGATGCCGTAACCTGGGCTTTTGATCTGAAAAGTCCGGATTCCGTTCAGGTATTCCCAGCCGGCTATGCCGATAGTAAAATTGCCCCTTATGGCGAAATTGGGTATTTCAATTTTTCTGCAAAAGACCAGCAAAAAGCCATGAAAATCAACTGGTATTCCGGTGGCTTGAAGCCCGATCTGCATCCGGCCTTGCCGGCAGGCTATGCCTATCCTGCAAGAGCCTCCATGTTTGTCGGTAGCAAAGGCATCATCATTAATGACGGCAGCGGCCGCAAGCCGCAGGTGTTCCCTGAATCACTCAGAAACAGCATCAAGCCTCC
>CAYTXN010000254.1:0-5168 GCA_964441195.1 uncultured Limnohabitans sp. | reverse complement strand
ACAAATTCCAAATCGATCGTCTGAGGCTCCAATCTGCTGTCAATCAGCACAAAAACTCCACAAAGATTGGATCGAGTTGTCAGATAAGTACTAATCATTTTCTCCCACTTTACCTTTCTGTCTTTACTGACTTTGGCAAAACCATAGCCAGGCAAATCGACTAAATACCAGCGATCATTGATCATGAAGTGATTGACCAGCTGGGTTTTACCGGGTTTTTGGGAAGTTTTTGCGAGTTCCTTTACTCCGGTCAGCATATTGATTAGCGAGCTTTTGCCCACATTGGAGCGACCGATGAACGCAATCTCTGCCCGATCTGGCTTTGGGCACTTTTCAGGATGGGTATTGCTGACGACAAATTCTGCTTTTCGGATCATGACTTTTCTATTCGGTGCAAAAATACGGTTTTATTTCAGAAGGACTTTGGAGTCATCCGGTCAACAATTTTCGATTCCTCGGGTTTCTGTAGTAATATTGTACCCTCAACGAAGATTTCCGATGTCCGTAGTTCCATATAAAGACAAGCAAGACTCCAAAAAAGATCAAGTAGCGGAGATGTTTAACAACATCAGCCCAAAGTATGACTTGCTTAATCATGTACTCAGTCTTGGGATTGATATTATTTGGAGAAAAAAAGCAATCAAGTTTTTGAAAAAAGATCACCCTAAGCTGATTTTGGATATTGCCACGGGTACGGGAGATTTTGCAATTGAAGCTTTGGCTTTGAATCCTGACAAGATAATTGGGGTAGATATCTCCGAAGGAATGCTTTCCGAAGGAAAAAAGAAAATGATCAAGCGTGGTCTACAAGATAAAATCGAAATGCAGCTTGGAGATTCGGAAGGGTTATTGTTTGAGGATAATAAGTTTGATGCAGTCATCGTTTCCTTTGGGGTAAGGAACTTTGAAAATTTGGAAAAAGGACTTGCAGATATGTATCGAGTACTTAAGCCGGGTGGGAAAACAGTAATTTTGGAATTTAGCAAGCCAAAAGGCTTTCCGATGAAGCAAGCTTATTCGTTTTATTCCAATACGATTCTTCCCCAGGTGGGCAAAATTGTATCCAAGGACAATTCTGCTTATACTTATCTTCCCGAGTCAGTTCAGGCCTTTCCGGATGGAGAGGACTTTCTATCAGTATTGAAAAAAGTAGGATTTCACAGCACAGTATGCAAACCACTCACGTTCGGAATCAGCTCAATCTACGTCGGTCAAAAGTAGGATTTCTGATTCTGATATTTTTTGGAATTAGCTTCTCGGGATTGTCTCAAGGTCTTTTTGGGCTGACAAGTACCTCTGGTTCTGATGATAAATTATTGTCCTATGGGTTTTTCTTAGCAGGTCACACAGCTACCTATCAGATCAAATATTCGGAAGCTTTTTTTGATCCAACTAATTTGGCAAACAACCAAATCTATTCCATCTATCCGAAATACACACCTGGTTTTTCTCTTGGATTTACTGGAATCTTGCGAATTCACGATCAGGTAAATCTACTTTTCACTCCCAAGATCTCATTTTATGAATATCGAGTAGATGTGAACTATTATGTCCCTATGACTGATAATGTTCCCGGGAATGATAATTCCACAGTAAATAATTTAGGCTATCGCACCGAGGAAGTAGTGAATGAAGCTACCATGGTCGAGCTGCCGCTATTATTCAAGTATCGTTCTCAGCGCTTCAACAACACCCGAATGTATTTTATCGGAGGAGGAAGTTATCAGTTCAGAACCAAAAGTCAGGACGAAGCCAATCTCGATCCAATCGTTACGAGAGGACAGGATTTCACCATTGAGATGGGAATGGGATTCGAGATTTACTTCAAATATTTCAAGTTTGCACCTGAAATCCGCTTTTCGCATGGTCTGAATAATATCTATTACGCGGAAAAAACACCAGCTGAAATTCGGGATGCAATTTCTTCAATCAAGCGTAAAGGCATTACGATTTATCTGAATTTCCAATAATTCCTAGTCGAAATTGTTTCCGTAGATTCTTTGCCAATAACTTCGAGCAATCGACTTAGCTTGGTATCAAAGCAGAAGTTTATTCCTATTTTAACCCTTCCATGAAGTTTATTTCATGGTTTTTTCTTTTCTGCCCAAATAACCCCAAGCTAATCTCATGAAATCCAAAATTTGGAATATTCTTGTTTTTGTCGTGCTGGTGCTATCCCTTGTCTCTTTCTTATTTCTTTTTGAGGAAAATAAGGTAAATCCAACACTCGCCAATGTGCCCTATGCTTTCTGGACAGGGTTTTTGGTTACAGTTGTGATCGTTGGCCTCACCTTTTTGGCTTCCCGATATTTTCCACATGAAGAATCGAAAAAAGGATGACAGGCTGGCTGATATTCTTTTTCGCGCTCTTCCTAGCTTCGCTTGGCTACGCTTCCTATAGATCATACAACAAAAACCGGAGCTCGGATGAGTTTATGTTGGCAGGATCAAACATTGGCACAATCCTCGGATTTCTGACATTTTCCGCGGCCTTATTTAGTGCATTCACTTTTATGGGAATGCCGGATTTCTTCCGGACGCATGGAGTGGGAGCATGGATTTTCTTAGGGCTTTCCGATGCGTTGATGGTGTTTTTCCTGATTTGGTTTGGATACAAGCTTCGCAAAAGAGCATCTGAAGTCGGTTACAAAGGTGTGGCTGGATTCATTCAAAGCTGCTTTCGAAACAAATGGGCAGGATATCTGATTTTCGTGAGTTCCTTTCTTTTCCTGATTCCTTACGTGGCAATTCAGATTCGTGGCATTTCAATTTTCCTGAATGCTGCATTTCCTGATTTGATTCCTTATTGGGGTTGGTCGGCTATTCTAGTGGTGATCATGTTAATCTACTCAGAAATAGGAGGACTCAAAGCCATTATGTACAGTGATGCGATTCAAGGAGTGATTTTACTTGTGGTGATCTGGATTATTGGTGTGACTTGCCTAAAGATGGCTGGAGGACTGGATTCTGCTTTGGAAAGAGTGGCCGAAACCAATGCTGGTTTATTATCACTTCCCGGACCCAAAGGCCTTTTCAGCAGTCCCTTCTTGATCGCATCAGCAATAGCTATTGTCATGATTCCAGTCTCTCAACCTCAATTTACCACTCGATTGGTGGTCATGAAAAACCTGAAATCGGTCCACAAAATGGCTTATGCGGTTGGAATTTTTGCCATTCTGGTGATTCTTCCTACAGCTTTTATTGGCTTGTATGGAGCAGTTAAATATCCCGACAGTTCCACAGCGGATTTCCTTTCTGCGGCATTGCTGTTTGATCAGGCAAATCCAGTGGCAGCCTTGGCTGTGGTCGGGCTATTTGCTGCTTGTCTATCCACGACGAATGCTCAAATTTTCGCTTTAGGAACTGAGTTAAGATCTTTGCTTAGTGGTTCGGACAAGCGAAATATGCGAATAACCCAAATTGCAATCTTAATGTTCTCGCTAATTGTTTTGGTATTTTCTACCTATATGAGCGATGAATTGGTGCTATTAGCAAGAGTGAGTTTTGCCGGCACGTCCATGATTGCGCCTGTTGTTCTAGGAGCGGTTTTGTTCAAAAATCCCCCGAAGTCACTTTTGATACTTTCTGCAATAGCATTAAGTTATTTCGTTTTATCGCTCCTTGAGTTGGTTCCTGCTGGTTTTGCTGGCTTGCCAACCGATGCAGCGATGTATTGTATTCTAATTCCTGTGACGGCGATTTTGATGATTGCTCACCACTTTACCCAAAAACCTACTCATGACGCTTGATTCTAACTTTTCCATTTCTGATTTAGAAAAACCTTTAGCCCGTTTCTGGCAGCTTTCGGGACAGAAAATCCGACTTATTGAAGAATCGTTCGACACCAAAAATGGAGCTCCAGTTTTCACCGAAAAAGGAAAATATGTGACTCGAGGCTGGACCGAGTGGACTCAGGGATTTCAGTTTGGATCGGCTTTGCTTCAGTTTGACGCAATAGGAGAAGGGGATTTTCTCGAAATCGGCAGGAAAAACACAGTCAATAAAATGGCGCCACACCTGACTCACATTGGCGTTCATGATCACGGATTCAATAATGTGAGTACGTATGGGAACCTTCTTCGATTGATCAATGAAGGCAAAATTGAGAGCTCTGAATGGGAAATAGAATTCTATAAACTTGCACTCAAAGTAACTGGCGCGGTGCAGGCCACGCGCTGGACTACCATTCCAAGCGGTGGATTTATTTATTCATTTAATGGTCCACATTCGCTCTTTGTGGATACCATTCGGAGCTGTCGTGCCTTGGTAGTTTCCCATCAACTTGGGCATGTGCTGCAAACGGAAAACGACAGACGGATTTCATTGATTCAGCGAGCGATTCAGCACATTTTGGCGACGGTTCGTTATTCTATTTTCTATGGAAAAGGGCGGGATAGTTATGATATCGCAGGACGTACTGCCCATGAAATCATCTTCAATACCAATGATGGCAACTATCGTTGTCCAAATTCTCAGCAAGGGTATACTGGATTCAGTACTTGGACTAGAGGTTTGGCTTGGGCAATTTGCGGCTTGGGCGAAACTTTGGAAATTCTCGATCAAATTCCTGAATCTGATTATTCAGAAGTCATTTCCAAAAAAGATCTGATAACAGAACTTAGGGAAGCAGCTATCGCTACATCTGAATTTTATCTTGCAAATACGCCAACGGATGGCATTCCTTATTGGGATACCGGAGCGCCCAATCTTCACAAAATGGGAGATTACCTCAATCGGCCTTCTGATCCTTACAATTCCTTTGAGCCAATTGACAGTTCTGCAGCTTGCATTACCGCCCAGGGATTAATTCGGATTGGAAACTGGTTAAAAACAACTGATCCGGAGCGGGCTGAAAAGTATAAAAATGCAGGAATTCAGATAGCTAGAGCACTTTTTTCTGAACCATATCTTTCCACCAATATCCATCATCAGGGACTAGTTCTTCATTCGATTTATCATCAACCAAATGGATGGGATTATGTGCCGGAAACCGGGAAAGTAGCGCATGGCGAATCCAGCATGTGGGGAGATTATCATGCGCGTGAGCTTGCACTGCTTCTCCAGCGTATGTTGAAAAACGAGCCCTATTACTCCTATCTAAATTGTGTGCCGAAATGAGCGGAAAATATAAGCCCCAATTTCCTCGAGTTGCCCAGCTGAAAACGGCT
>CAYTXN010000253.1:0-5203 GCA_964441195.1 uncultured Limnohabitans sp. | reverse complement strand
GCCTCGACCATGTAAATCAGGAAGTGACTCTTGCAGGCTGGGTACAGCGTGTCCGAAATAAAGGAGGGTTGATCTGGGTAGATCTTCGTGATCGGTATGGACTTACACAACTGATTTTTGAGGAAGGGTCTTCTGACAAAAGTCTGTTGGAAAAGGCCGCCCAGTTGGGACGTGAGTTTGTGGTATCTGCAAGCGGAAAAGTCATCGAACGAACCGCCAAAAACGATAAAATGCCAACCGGCTCGATCGAAATCAAGGTGAGTCAATTGGAAGTGCTGAATGCTGCAAAAGTTCCTCCTTTTATAATAGAAGATGAAACCGACGGCGGTGAAGAGCTGCGGATGAAGTATCGCTATCTTGATTTGCGAAGAAATGTGATTCGGGAAAAGCTTCAACTTCGTCATCGTATGATGCAGGAAACCCGCAAATACATGGATGGACAAAGCTTCATTGAAGTGGAAACTCCTGTTTTGATTAAGTCTACACCAGAAGGCGCTAGGGATTTTGTGGTGCCAAGTCGAGTGAATCCGGGTGAATTCTATGCATTGCCGCAGTCTCCACAGACGTTCAAGCAATTGCTGATGGTTAGTGGTTTTGACCGCTATTTCCAGATTGTGAAGTGTTTCCGTGATGAGGACCTTCGTGCAGATCGACAGCCAGAGTTTACTCAGATTGACTGTGAAATGGCTTTTGTGACTCAAGAGGATATTCTTCATACGTTTGAAGGTCTTGTTAAGCATCTGTTTTCATCCGTCAAAGGAATCGAATTGGGCTATGTTGAGCATATGACTTTTGAAGATGCGATGAAGGGATACGGAAATGACAAGCCGGATCTGCGTTTTGACATGAAGTTTGTTGAATTGAATGATGTAGCAAAAGGCAAAGGCTTTGCGATTTTTGACAATGCCGAGTTGGTAGTTGGTATTTGTGCTAAAGGCGCTGCAGAATACACCAGAAAGCAAATCGATGAGTTGACAGATTGGGTGAAACGTCCGCAGATTGGCGCAAAAGGAATGATATACCTTCGCTACAATGCAGACGGATCTTTGAAGTCAAGTGTCGATAAATTCTATTCTCCTGAAGATCTCAAAACTTGGGCAGATGCATTTAGCGCAGCCCCAGGAGATTTGATGTTGGTATTGAGTGGGGATGAAAAGACAGTCCGAAAGCAGCTTTCTGAATTGAGATTGAAGATGGGCGAGGATCTTGGACTACGGGATCGAAATGTGTTCAAACCACTTTGGGTGGTGGATTTCCCGCTCTTGGAATGGGATGAAGACACCAAGCGATTCCATGCCATGCACCATCCATTTACCTCTCCGAAGCGAGAAGATATTCCCTTGCTGGAAACCGATCCTGGGGCCGTGAGAGCGAATGCCTATGATTTAGTAATCAATGGTGTGGAAATAGGTGGTGGGTCGATCCGTATTCACGATCGGCCAACTCAGCAGTTGATGTTTAAGCATTTGGGCTTTACAGATGAAGAGGCTCAAAAGCAGTTTGGATTCCTGATGGAAGCCTTCGAATATGGAGCCCCGCCACATGGAGGGATTGCATTTGGATTCGATCGACTTTGCGCCATTTTTGGAGGATCAGATTCGATCCGGGATTATATTGCCTTCCCAAAAAACAACTCCGGAAGAGATGTGATGATCGATTCACCGAGTACGATTGCAGACGATCAGTTGGAAGAGCTTTCGATACGAGTGAGTTTGAAGAAGTAGAAAAAATTCGTCTTCCTCGTTAATGTCTAATGGATGTAACATTGAGTCTTAAATATTTTGCGAACAAACAAAATGGAAATGAGGGTAATTAACCTTTGGAGTTGAATAGTGGTCACTCTGAGCACCTGAGAGATGGTAGTATCGAAGTCGAAGAGTCCTCGTACCGTCAGACTCCCGTGTGCCGGGTGCTCGGACTGACACACATTCAATTGCCCAAAAATCTCCCGTCATCGGTGGCGGAGTTGAAATGTGTTTGCATTAACTGCAAAAGCCTTCGTACTGCCCAACTCTCGTTGGTCAGGTGCTCAGGCTGACAAAAAAGAGGCTTCGGCCTCTTTTTCTTATCTGTGATCAATAAGGAAAGATCGGATTCCCATTACAATTAGGAGTTGGGCGATGACGTAGGTTCCCATAATGATGATTCCGGATTCAGGAAAATCTTTAAAAAACCGGCTGATAGCAATAGCACCATCGGAGATGAAAAAGAGAACTGCGCCGATGAAAACCTGCCAAAATGAAGCAGAATTACACTTTTTGAATCGTTCCCTTGCGGTAGCCACCATACTTACGATCACAATGATGTAGATTATTACTGGAATTTTCAAACTACCCAAGTTTGGGTTGATCAAGTAATAAGTAAATGCTGCAGCCAGATAAATTGGCAAATTGAAAAAGAACATTTTAATGAAATTAACCTGCTCCAGTCGGCCTGTTCCTCTTTGGGCGAGTTTGAAGCCGATGATATAGCAGACCTGCGCCATCAAGAAAGCTCCCAAGCCATAGACAAAAAGATTGGACCAAAGCAGAAGAATGTCTCCGATCCAGGAAAAAACCAATGCAGCGAGGATCGATTTTGTTAATAATGTAGAGGCAATTGGCTTGGTGATTTGGTAGAAGTAGATGATTAAACCCAAAAGAATCAGTGGTTTCGAATAAAATCTTAAATCTGAACTGCCTTCAAGTAGAAAAGTGATGTCAGCCAATGAGGCCAGTAAAAACAAATAAAGCCAAATGATATTTTTATCTCTCAAGGGAATATTATTCTGTTGTAAGTAATAAAGATAGATGAAAAGCTTGTGAACATTTATAAATACGCCTGAAGTGTTCTGTTAATTAGAATAAATCCATTTTCAAAAATCAGTTTAAATTTGTTCAATTTTTGGTGAATTTTTGATTTGTTCTTAGGTATCCCGTTAATATTCAGTCTGTTTTTTTGAAAAATGTGAAAAAATGTTTGAGGTAGCATGTTATGGTTATGTTAATTATTGTGAAATTTGGGCTTCAAAATTTAACGATAACTACCTCTACTTACTTGGTTGTCGGGTTACCTTTGCAGCGTGTAAAAATCAAAACCAACTTTTACCAAAACAAAAAATTATGAGGCAAAAATTACTTAAAAATTTGATGGCAGTGATGATGCTTGTGCTAAGCACAGGGCTTGCATTGTCGCAGGGTGTGACCACTTCCAATATCAATGGAACAGTGGTGGATGAAAATGGGGCAGCACTTCCGGGTGCAAATATAGTTGCTACTCATACTCCTTCCGGTACCAGATATGGCGCTGTTACTAATCTGGATGGAAGATATTCAATTCCGGGTATGAGAGTTGGAGGACCTTATTCTGTGGTAGCTTCTTTTATTGGTTATGGTACAAAAACTGAGGAAGGAATAGTACTTAGTCTAGGTTCTGGCGCAACAGTAAATTTTGCTATGACTGATAGTGATGCGGAACTAACTGAGATTCTAGTAACCGCTGATAGAAATTCAACTTTTAGCTCCGATCGTACTGGTGCAAATACTGCAGTTAGTAATGAGCAAATTTCTTCCTTGCCAACCATTTCCAGAAGAATTGGTGATTTCACTCGATTGACTCCTCAAGCCTCAGGCAATTCATTTGCCGGACAAGATGGTAGACTGAACAACATCACAGTTGATGGCTCATATTTCAATAATTCTTTCGGACTTGGTTCTCAGCCTGGTGATAGAACTGGTGTTTCTCCTATTTCTTTGGACGCAATTGATCAGATTTCTGTGAACATCGCTCCTTATGATGTAAGACAGGGTAACTTTACAGGTGCTGGTATCAATACAGTGACTAGAAGCGGTACTAATAACATCGAGGGTTCTGCATATTATTTCTGGAGAAATCAAGACAACGTAGGTACTAAAGCAGGTGACAATACATTCGATCCAGGAGAATTCAAATACCGTCAAATAGGTTTCCGAGTAGGTGGACCGATCATCAAGGATAAACTTTTCTTCTTTGCTTCGTTCGAAGATGAAAAGACTCAAGAGCCAGGAACAAACTTCCGTGCAAATACAGGTAGCGATCCAATAGGAGGAAATACCACCCGAGTATTGGCTTCTGATCTCAATGAATTGAGTAATTTCTTAAGAACAAATTTCGGATATGAAACTGGTCCTTATCAAGGTTATGACCATAGCACTGAGGCTACCAAGTTTTTGATCAAGTTGGATTACAACATCAATGATAAAAACAAACTAAGCGTTAGATACAATCACTTGGATTCGTTTACTGATGTGCTAGCCTCTAACTCTTCTTCCCTTGGATTTGGTGGAAGACGAAGCAGTGTAAACGCACTAAATTTTCAAAATACTAACTACCAGATTCTTGAAAACATTAGATCTATCATTGGTGAATTGAACACAAGAATCAGCTCAAACATGACCAACAACCTGATTGTAGGTTACACTTATCAGGATGAGAGTAGAGCTTCCAGAGGTTCTTTCTTTCCTTTGGTAGATATTCTTCAGGATGGAGCTACTTACACTTCCTTCGGGTTTGAGCCATTTACCCCAAACAACGAATTGAGATATAGCACTTTTCAATTACAGAATAACCTTCAGTTGTTCAAGGGAAAGCATACCTATACAGCGGGTATCACCTTGCAAAGCTATGAGTCTGAGAACGTATTCTTCCCAGGCTCCCAGTCAGCTTACGTGTACAATTCTCTAGAGGACTTTTACACAGATGCCAACAACTTCCTTGCTAATGGGAATTCGATACCATCTGAGGTTGAATTAAGAAGATTCCAGGTTCGATACAGTAATATTCCAGGTCAGGAAAAACCTATTCAGCCTTTGAAAGTAACATATGCAGGTGCATATATTCAGGATGAAATCGCAGTTAGAAATAACGTGAATTTGACTATTGGACTACGTGCTGATATTCCATTCTTTGGAGAAACGGGCTTCAGAAATGCAGCAGCTGAAAATTTGAATTTCGTAAATCCTGATGGGGAAAACGTTAGATTCCAAACTGAAAAGTTGCCTGATCCAAATATTCTTTGGTCTCCAAGAGTTGGGTTCAACTGGGACGTTAATAATGACAAAACCCTTCAAGTACGAGGTGGTACAGGTATCTTCACCGGCCCTCCAGCATACGTTTGGATTTCTAACCAAATCGGAAACAATGGTGTGTTGACAGGTTTTGATCGTTTGGATGGAACTTTGGATCG